>JAGQUY010000258.1:1201-5251 GCA_020438245.1 Bacteroidota bacterium | reverse complement strand
CAGGTCATTAACCACGGTCGACGTGAAGCTCCGTTTCATGTTCTCAATTTCTTCAAGTTTCCAGATATACTTGATGGTGACCACAAATTCCCGCGCTATCAGTTGCACCAACTTGAAGGTGTCTTTGTTGTATGCGAACGTCTCCGGGGAAAAAACTCCCAATATACCGATCAGGTGGCGGTCATCCTCGAGAGGAACGATCAAATTTGACTGAATATCCCACGCAGCTCCCGGCTTGAGCTTTTCTTTTCCATGGATAGTTTCTCGACGATTCTTGATTTGACCCAATTTGAACTTTTGGGGGACCTGATCCTGCTCAAACATAAGTTCAAGGGACCGATCTATGATGGGTCTTCCAGTCTCCGATTGGAGATCAACCGTTATGTCCGCAGAATCCTGCCGGAATAGAACCAAAACGGAGGAATTGTATTCGATGATTTGTCGGAACAAATCGAAAAGCCTTGCTATAACCTCTTGTCGATCGTACGCATGTCGAGCGATGTCCCGCATTCGGTTGGAAACCGTCGACTCATAGAGCAATCGTTCAAGAATTCGATTGAGCTTGGCCTTGATACTCTCTTCGGCTTCTTCAGGCGAAGTAACTCGGGGAGTTTCCTCGGCTCTATAATCAATATCAACGGGTTTCTTGACTGTTCTAAGCAGTCTCTCGACCTCCGTCAAGAGCTCAGCCGTGTCCGCAGTCTTTGTGACAAAGCTGTCCGACCCCGCTTCAATGCCCCAGAACCTGTCCTGTTGCTGGCCCAGGCTAGTCAGCAAAATAATCGGAACATGACTTCTTGATGGATCATCTTTGACCAGGCGACAGAACTGATAGCCGTTTAACTCCGGCATAATGATATCACTCACAATCAGATCCGGGTTTTCTGTATCTACCATATGCATACCTTCAACGCCATTCTTCGCGCTAATGACCAAGTAACCGGCCTTCGTCAGGGCCATTTTGTACATGATCAACTGCGTTGCGCTGTCGTCCACCACAAGAATTTTCTCTTTGGCCACCAGACTCCTCAGACTTTTTCGGTTTCTGATTTTTGCACAACGGATTCCAAATCAGGACCCATCCGTTCAACCGCCAAGATCTTATCAACTACACCGAGATCTATAGCCTCCTTCGGCATTCCAAAAACGACGCAGGATTCCTGGCTTTGTGCGTAGGTCAGCCCGCCGGCCTCCTTGATAGCTTTTACGCCATCCGCGCCGTCTCGACCCATCCCAGTTAGAACAATTCCTATTGAAGCACCTCCAAATACTTTGGCGACCGATTCCATCATCAGTGTTGCATTTGGCCTTAGGCCGTTGACGGGCATAGATTTGCTCAGTCGAACGATTCGTCCGGGATCAATCAGCGTATGGAATCCATCTGGGGCAACATAAACCGTTCCACCCGTCAAGACCTCTCCTCGTTCAGCCGTCTTGACTCGCAGCCTACACTCCTTGTTCAGCCAATCGACAAATCCCTGACCAAATCCTTCACATATGTGCTGTACAATAACTATGGGCACCGAAAATGTCTCGGGCAGGTTCTTCAGCACCTTAAGCAGAGCAGATGGTCCTCCTGTACTCGAGGCAATGGCGATTACCTCAGCAGGTCTTGACGGAGCCGTAACTCGCGGGTAGACAAGCTTCTGACCAATATCCCTTGTTCCCAACCTGCCGGAATTCGCGGACGCCACACTGGAACGAGGCGATTGAAAGGACGCATCCGATCGCCCACGCGTGACACTTCCCGAAACGTGATGAAAGACCTTGACACCGGACAGAATCTTGACCTTCTTTATCAAGTCTCTGCCAATGTACTCGTAATCCATGGCCAGATTACCCTTCGGCTTTTCCACGATGTCAAGTGCCCCCGCGCGGATCGCGTTAAACGCGATGTTGAGATCGTCTTTCCCGACAGACGCACTGATAACCAAGATAGGAGTTGGCGACTGCGTCATGATTTGCTTCGTAGCGTCAAATCCATCCATGACGGGCATCCGGATATCCATCGTCACGATATTAGGACGAAGCAATTTGACCTTGTCCACTGCTTCCTTGCCGTTGCGTGCCGTTCCAATGACCTGACACTCATCGTCAGACGCAAAGATCTTTTGCAAGATCATTGTAACCGTAGGTGAATCTTCAGCTATTAGTATCTTTATCATTTATTTTCTAAAGTAATTTTTCAATAGTTTCCAGCAGATTGGACTGGTCGAAACTTCCCTTTACAATGTATGCATTAGCACCCGCTTCAATCCCCTTTCTCTTGTCGCGCTCCGACTCCAATGAAGTACAAAGAATAAACGGAATCTCAGGAAATTTACTTTCGGCGCGAACCTTTGCGGCAAATTCGAAACCCGTCATCAAAGGCATTTCAACATCGCTTACTACAATGTCAAACCCGCCTTCGTGCAATTTTTGATACCCCTCCTGACCGTTGGTTGCTGTAACAACATTGTATCCGGCGGATTCCAATATGTTTTTTTCAAGAGTCCTGGTCGTGATCGAATCGTCAACCACAAGAACCTTCTTCTTGGCCATTTGTTGCTTTCGACGTTCTTTAAAGGCAAATTTTGAGCTGGAGCCTTGGACTGTCTTGACCAGATCATTGGGATCGAGGATGATAGAAATGCGTCCATCACCCAACACCGTCGTTCCAGCCACATTTCTCACTCTACGTAGTTGCCTGCCCAGACTCTTCACGACGACTTCCTGTTCGTCAATCAACTGGTCTACAAGAAAGGCCACTCGCCTACCAACCGCATTGAAAACCACGGCTGGAAATTTGTTCGTTTCAATATTGGTAATGTGATGTGCCAGTTTTTGAGACACCGGCTTGGACTTGACCAAACCCTTATTGCGAAGCCGCTGACGAACGTTACCCAGAATGTCTTCGAGTTTGTACAGAGAAACAGCCTGACCCTCAATCATGACGAAGGCATTATTGCCGCCCTTCCAAAGCTCTTCTTCGGTCAATCGAACCGTTCTTTCAATGTAGTCAATAGGCAGTGAATAGGTGTCACCACTGACATCTACAATCAGGACGTGAGTAGTGGAGAGCGTCAACGGTATTTTGATCGTGAACTTAGTGCCTCGCCCACGTTCCGTATCGGTTTCGATGGTCCCCTTTATCTTTTCAATATTGGATTTGACAACGTCCATACCGACACCCCGACCCGAGAGATCGGTAATAATCTTGGCGGTGGAAAAACCGCTGTGAAAAATAAGACTGATGAGGTCGCTCTTCGAAATATCTGCAAGTTGATCCTGTTTTACGTACCCTTTCTTGATAGCGATCTGTGCGATTCGATCCGTGTCAATCCCCCGACCGTCATCCGTGATATCAATCTGAACCATATTACCGACATAACTGGCCTTGATGGTGATCAGACCATCCGGATTCTTTCCCAACTGTTCGCGTTCAACTGAAGACTCCACCCCATGATCAATACAATTCCGCAGCAAATGGATCAGTGGATCCTTCAGTTCTTCCAAAACCTTTTTGTCGACCCTGGTATCCGCTCCGAAAATCTCAAACCGGACCTTCTTATTCTGCAACTTGGCAATGTCCCGCACCATTCTGGGATAGAGATCAAAAATGGTCGAAATCGGCAGCAAACGGATCACCCGTAGAGAATCTTGAATGTCGCCCGTAATGACGGCAGTTCGTAGATTTTCCTCGCTGTGCTTGTCATACAGCTCGCTGATGTATTCAACAATTCGATTTACCCTATCGAATGACGCTTCGAAGGCGCCTATCATCTGTTTCAAATCAATAGAGGTAGCGACTCCTTTTAAGCTCTGATGCCCGTCGTTGGCCACCCGAGCGGAGATCTTATCGACTACTGCTTTCGTTCTCGAAAGATTCTGATTCCACTCTTCACAAAAATCCAAAACTTTCCTAATGTCGGCCAGTCTTTGTTGACTTTTTATTCTCGTTGTGATGAGCTCACTGACCTGATTCATCAGGTCGTCCAGCCGTTTCGTCGGTACCCGGATGAAAGCCTCTTCCGCAGGCTGGCTTTTGACCGTGGCGTCGGGCTTCTCGAC
>JAGQUY010000258.1:0-1161 GCA_020438245.1 Bacteroidota bacterium | reverse complement strand
TCCTGATCGAGAATGGCATCCATCACCGAATCTTCATCCATCGATTCTTCAGTTTCCCCATCCGTCTTTGGCTCAGCTTTCTGCTTACCTTTCCCCGTGGACTTAACGCCCGATTTGGCTTCTGCCATCTTTTCGAGTCTTGTACAAATGGACTGCACATCAATCGACTCGTCGGAGCCATCTTCGGACATTTTCTCAATAATCTGGGAAATGACGTCCACACCTTCGTAAATCAGATCAAATTCTTCAGCGGTCAACGCAATTTTGGCATTACGCAGCAAACCGAAAATATCTTCAATTTTATGAGAAACCGATTCGATTTTTCCGAAGCCCATCATTCTCGCCGAGCCCTTTATACTGTGAGCTGTCCTGAACAGTTCCTCCAACAGTTCCTTGGATTTCGGCGACTCTTCCAGTTTCAGAAGACACTTGTTCAGATTCTTAAGGTGTTCTTCACTTTCCACCTTAAAAATCGACATCATCTCCTTGAGTTCGTCTTTCGACAGTTCCATAAATCCAGAGTCCTTTTACTTTTTAGCGACGATTGCCGTTGCCGGTAGACAAATTGGATGCAATGGAGTTCAGCTCCTTCGTCAAGGTCAAAACAGAGTCGACAGCATTTTGAGTCTGGGTAGTGCCGGCAGCAACTTGTCTGACAACCTCGTTAATGTTGGCCATGGCAAGAGTGATTTGTTCGATGCCGATGGTCTGCTGCTTGCTACCTACCAGGATCTGCTGGGCGTACCCTACGTTTTCCTCCAAACTGTTCATGCTTTCATCCATCAAGCGGCCTGCTTCACGAATTTTTTCAACGCCTATATCCACGCGCTTGGACCCTTCTTCGGTCGCCATCACCGTAGAATTCGTTGCATTTTGGATTTGGGTTATCAGGTCTCTTATTCGGAGACTTGCTTCTTTGCTTTTTTCGGCCAGTTTTCTCACTTCGAAAGCCACCACGCCGAACCCTTTCCCGTATTCGCCCGCTTTACTGGCTTCAATAGCCGCATTGAGCGCCAGCATGTTCGTTTGTTCAGCAATATCATTAACCGTGGTTGTAATGATCCCGATTTGTTGCGTCTTTTCACTGAGATCAAGGATTTGCTCTGCAATTCGTTCTACGCGTCGCCGTATCTCGTTCATTTCCTCAACCGTGCCATCGAC
>JAGQUY010000257.1 GCA_020438245.1 Bacteroidota bacterium | reverse complement strand
AATTTTTCGAATCCGTCGGTACCCTGACGGGCCATCCAGGATGCACGAATGATGTCGTAGGCCGTGGCGGTGTCGTTGCCAAGAAGGATAGAGAGAAGCTCGTGCGCCGTCTTGCCCTTATAGAGAGGCTCAATCAGGGGCTGAACAACGCTGGCCGTGCCGTCGGTCGAACGGGCATCACCCCAACTTTCAAGAAAATGAGCCTGCGGTATATGCCATGTAGTCTGAGCAGACGTCTCATCGTAATATCCGCTGACATGAATCGAGTTGGCCACATAGGCAAGGGCCGAACCAAAATCCACATCAACCGGTGCATTGTAAGCCGGGTTGCCGCCGAGAATCAGCAAGGTGCTGAACTTCCGGTCATTCATATTCTTCACAAGTTCGATCAATGAAGCGCTGTTCGGTAATGCGGCATCCGTAGGCTCCCGATATTGCACGGTTGAACCAATATTTCCAAGTGCATCGTTCATGGCAAATACCAACGCATGAACAGCGGCCGGTTGACGGGGGCCCGCCACGACAAGCGACTTACCCTTGGCCGCGATCAAATCCTTGGCGGCGGCCGATATCCATTTCTGATCAAACGAACCTGCAACAGCCGCATCCGCGCCTGCTACCGGTACCCCCATTGAGGTCATTTCTTTGGCCAGAGCGCCGGCAAAAGCACCTACCTGCCTCGACTGAATCCGAAGGCGGTGATCAGCCATGCCACCCGTGACACTGAACGAGCTCTCAGCAACGTACAGGCGATTCATGCCGTCTTTTTCAGAACGCACTCGTCGTCCGTGGGCAAAGCCCCTCGCTGCAACAATGTTATCAGATTCCATATGCAGAAAATCAGAGTCGAGAGCGACGATCACTTCCGCTTTGCTCAAATCTTTGATTCCGACATATGGTCTGCCGGTAGCAACACGTACACCTTCAAATATATTTTCATCGCTTACCGCATCGTAGGTCGCCCATGTCGCGGCTGGAAAATTCTTGAGTAACTGCGACTGCAATCTGGCCAATGTCGGCGAACTGAAGGACTCCGACAAAATCGCCAGTCCCTCGCCCTTGGTCGTCTTAAGGCCGTTTAACACGTCTCGCCAAACCGCTACAAATTCGTTCCACGAACTCTGCTTGCCCTTGGACATGACCAGTTTCGACCGATCGGGATCATACAAGCCAAGAATGGCCGATTGCATGAAGCTATTCGTTGAGCCCAGAGAGGACGGGTGCTTCTCATTACCTTCAATCTTCGTTGGATGGCCCTCATGACTCTTGGCCAGCATCCCGTATGCATTCAGGCCCATGGGCATCGTGGTAGCATACCATTCGGCAACTCCCGGTATGATTTCTTCCGGTTTGATTACATATGGAATGATTTTCTCAACGGGGCGGCGGCAACTTGCCAGGCCGGCCAGCGCAATAGAAGCGCCCATCAGATTGAGAAAATTCCTCCGCGTTAACGGATTGCTCAGTTCCGAGGCCTGTTCGGGAAACTCGCGCTGCACCAACTCCCGAAACTCCGGCGTATCAGCCAACTGATCCAAACTGCGCCAGTACTCTTTCCCATTCTGCTTGAGAAGTTTTTCTTTTTTCATCGATGACATCCTGAACAATCCTCCGGTGGAGCAATGTGTTTCTCTTTTTTGATACGAGCGGCAAATTCAGCTTGATTCGGCGGCGGAGTCCAACCCATGTCCGTAACCTTTACCTTGGTCAGATCACGAAGATCGTTGTCCGGATTGCGGTGACATTCCAAACACCAGCCCATGCTGAGCGGCTTCATCTGCTGGACCTCTTCCATCTGCGCCACATTGCCGTGACAGGATTCGCAGCCGACACCGGCATTGATATGAATGCTGTGGTTGAAGTACGCGTAGTCGGCGACTTTATGGACCTTGACCCACTCGATAGGCATGCCTGACGTCCAGCTTTCGCGAACCGGCAGTAATTTTTCGCTCTGCGGTAAAATCAAGTTGTGACAATTCATGCAGGTAGCCGTAGGCGGAACCATGGCCGTCCCGGAAACCTCCACGCCCACGTGACAATAACGGCAATCCATTCCCAAGTCGCCCGCATGCAACTTGTGACTGTATGGAACCGGCTGTTTGGGCCGATAGCCCACATCGGTAAATTTGGGAGATCCGAAATACCAGAAGAAGCCCGTTGCACCGCCGCCGAGCGCAAGCACGAGAATCAGAGATAACACCGGCAGCTTGTTGGCGGATTTGGGGAAGATTTGAGCCACGTACTCTCTCCTTGTTATTGCTTACGGAATCTTGGTGGGCACCGCGTGATGATTCAATACTATGCTAAGCTCACCCTTGAGGGAGACAATCGTTTCAAACAAAGCTTGTAATGCGGAACCAATTGATCGGAGGTCAATATATTTTGCCGTCCCGTTTTATGCAAGCCATTTTTACAAATCTATGACAGGGTTCACGCGAGCCAGCGTTGGATAACGCTGTCGGCTATCATGGCCATAAACAACGCAAACAAGTAAATAATCGAAAATCCAAACAGTCCGCGAATCTTTTTCTCCGAGTGATCCTTCAACAGTCGCTGGGACTTAAGGATGAACACGGCACCAAGTCCGAGAGCGGCCACGCCGTAGATCCAGCCTCCGCCAAAAAAAACAAGGGCGAGACTGCACACCACCAGGGCCACTGCGTACAGAAGCATCTGACGCATGGTGCTCTCGTCCCCTTGAACTACAGGCATCATCGGTAACTTCGCTTTGATGTAATCGTCCTTGCAAAAAAGGGCGAGTGCCCAAAAGTGCGGCGGCGTCCAAAGAAAAACAATCAAAAACATCAGCCATGGCGCTACGGCCATCTGGCCGGTGGCGGCTGTCCAAGCGCCGACCGGTGCCATGGCGCCGGCAGCACCCCCGATGACAATATTTTGCGCGGTATTAGGTTTGAGAAAAAGAGTGTAAAAGAGGCTGTAGAAAAGAATGGTGCCAAGCGAAAGCAGGGCCGTGAGCAAGTTAAAGACAAGGGCAAGCATCAGAACACCGGCGGCACCGATGGACACGGAAAACACCAAGGCGTGCATCGCCGATATCTCGCCCATTGGCAAGGGCCGTCTTTTTCGGGTTCTGGACATCGACGCGTCAATGTCGCGTTCAAAATACTGGTTCAACGCATTCGCGGAACCGCCGGTCAAGTAAAGTCCAACCATGAACAGGAAGAATCTGAGCGGATCATGGAGGAAACTTCCTTCCATAATCAGCGCCGTTGCGCCGGTAAACAATACAAGCAACATAATGGTGGGTTTGGTCAACGTGAGATACGCTGCCAAGATGGTTGAAACACGTTTCATATAGTGGGATCGAATCTATAGAAGTCGCCCCGAAGATGCAAACGATATTTCTGCCGCGAGATGGCAAGGATTTGATGCAGTCAAACTGGATGGCGCGAGTCGCCAGAGCGGCCTTTGTAGCGCTTTGTTATTTACGAGGGACCATTTCTTCTACCGTTGATGCCATATAAATGAAATAGGCCATGATCGC
>JAGQUY010000256.1 GCA_020438245.1 Bacteroidota bacterium | reverse complement strand
TCGAAATACGATGCATTCAACGCACTCGATTACATTTCGAAGCTCTACGATACAAAGAATTTTTCACAGGAATAGGCTTTATGCTGAAGGATGATGTCCTTGATATTTTCCGGCAAAGCGGGGCCTTGCTTGAGGGTCATTTCATTTTGACTTCAGGTGCACACAGCCCAAACTATTTTCAGTGCGCGAAGGTTCTTCAGTATCCCAACTACGCGCAACTTCTTTGCGGAGAAATCGCGCTGCATTTCAAAGACCATCGAATTCATGTAGTTGCCGCTCCGGCTGTGGGTGGGATTTTGGTAGCGCATGAGGTGGCCCGTACTCTAAATGCGCGTTGCATTTTTGCTGAGCGGGAGAACGGGGAAATGGCGTTTAGGCGCGGATTTGACATCAAGAGGGATGAAAACGTATTGGTGGTAGAAGATGTCGTAACTACCGGGGGTTCTTTGAAGGAAGTAATCAAGCTTTGTCGTTCTGCGAATGGAAATGTCGTAGGAGTCGGATTTTTAGTAGATCGCAGCGGCGGGTCAATCGATTTCGGCGTGCCCTATTATTCTCTGGTGCAGGTTGACGTTGTCAAGCACGAACCCGAAAAATGCCCGTTGTGCAAGGAAGGAAAAATTTCAGCCGTGAAACCCGGCAGCCGTTTGATCCGATCCTCCTGATGCCTTCTACTGTCCTCGTTTGTGTTCTGGCCAGCGGAAGCCGCGGCAATTGCACACTGGTAAAAACAGGCTCCACCAGTATTCTGATCGATGCCGGTCTCTCCTACGCCCAGTTAAGCTCTCATCTCTCCGTTTTTGGACTGCGTCCGCAGGACATCGATCACCTTCTGATCACTCATGAGCATTCAGACCACGTTTCGGGTCTTTCATCCCTTGTCAGAAAGCACCCATTGCCGGTGCACCTCAACAGGGAAACGCACTTGCAGATTGAGCACTTGATCAAAGACCCGGCTGCGGTAAATCTATTTGACAGCGCGTTCGAAATTGACGACATTAAAATAGATCCATTCGCGATCTCTCATGATGCAGTAAACCCGGTCGGATACCTGCTGTCTATCGGTGAACTCAGCATTTGCTTGGCAACAGATATGGGCTTTGTTACTGACAGCGCGCGCTTGGCCATGCAACAGGCCGATGTTCTTGTTTTGGAATCTAATCACGACGAAAGAATGCTCATGATCGGAAACTATCCCAGCCGTCTGAAACAGCGTGTTGCAGGAAGCCGGGGACATCTTTCCAACCGCCAGGCAGCAGAATGCTTGGCATCCCTTGTGACGGCCCGTCATCGTCACGTCATCCTGGCGCATCTGAGTGAAGAGAATAACCGGCCCGAACTTGCCACCGCTTGCATGGAGAACCATTTGACAGGAGCACACCGACCGCGACTTCATGTAGCCTTGCAACACCGGATGGGCCCTGTCATAGAGTTGTAATTATGGAATCTCTTGATTTTCTCGGTGATGCATTTCTAACGAATGTACGTAACGATGCGGAACTGCTAGCCCAGACCGACGCCAAGTTTTCGAAAAGTGAAAGTTCCCGCCTGAGCTCCATCCTTTCCGCCTATTACCGGCGCGACCTACCGTTTGGGATTGAAGCGTACAAAAACATGCAAGACCAGCCGATTGAAACCAGGATGTCCATTCAGAAGGACGTCTTTTGGACGGCAATCGGCCGCTTCACGCCTGTTCTGGATTTCAGTGAGCAGGAAAGACTGAAGTTTGCCCGTGAATCTGATTGCGACAAATTGATGGTATTTCTCCTTTTTGAAAGAGATTTGGAGATTTTGGACGCGGTCTTCAATAATCCACGTTTGCCGACAAAAGTTCTTCTGGACTATATCAATTTGATCAAAGAACGCGATTTGGATCGGGAGGACGACAAGATTCTAAAACTTGCACAGCAGGTTATGAAGCGGCGGAGCCGTAGGATCATCAAGGCCCGCGAGATTCACGATGCCTCTGCGGAGTCTCTCAGCGATGAACAGGTTTTACTGCTGTTTTCCTATCTTGGGGATGAAGACTCGCTGATTGTCCAGGCCGCCTCCAATGCCATCTCCTCCATGTCCGTCGACACCCTCAAAACTTATTTGAAAGACGAGTCCTTTGCAATTCGCCTGAGAAGCCGGATGCCCGAGATGACAGGAATCCAGTTTTTCAATTCTCTCAAAGTGGCGATTCGAGTGGTCCTCGCAGAGAAAACGCATCGTAACGTTCTTGATCCCCAGAAAGACGGGGATGTAATGGCGAACCTCAATGAAGAGTTCTATCAGTGCAAGCTGAGACATCTGGAGCAGTGTGTTGAAGATCCGGTGGACTTTTTCAATTTGAC
>JAGQUY010000255.1:7068-7647 GCA_020438245.1 Bacteroidota bacterium | reverse complement strand
TGCGGCTGCTGAATCACCGCCACCGACGATCGTTGTGGCGCCTAACTTGGTGGCTTCCACCAAGCTCTCCGCAATCGCCTTGGTTCCAGTGGCGAAATTCGGCATTTCAAAAACGCCCATCGGTCCATTCCAAACGACTGTTTTTGAAGCAACCACCACCGACCGAAAGATTTCAATCGTCTTTGGTCCGATATCCAACCCCATGGATGAAGCAGGGATCTTGTCTATCAGGACGACCTCGGAAGGGGCTTCGTTGTTGAACTCTGATGAGACAATGCAGTCTATGGGTAATAGAAGATTCTTGCCAAGTTGTTGCGCTTTCTCTACCAATGATCTTGCCATATCGACCTTGTCAGCCTCACACAGAGACTTCCCTATTTCCAAACCCTGTGCTTTTGCAAAGGTAAAAGCCATTCCGCCGCCAATCAAAACACTATCGACTTTTTGAAGTAAATTCTCAATCACATCAATCTTTCCTGAGATCTTGGCGCCGCCGATAATAGCAACAAACGGCCTGGCAGGGTGAGCCAACGTCTTGCCAAGATATTCAATTTCTTTAACCATCAGATAACCCGCCGC
>JAGQUY010000255.1:0-7034 GCA_020438245.1 Bacteroidota bacterium | reverse complement strand
GGTGTGCCGTACCAAAAGCATCGTTGACATAAAGGTCGCCCAACGTCGCCAGCTTTTCCGCGAAGCCTCTGTCGTTCGACTCCTCCTCTTTATAAAACCGAAGGTTTTCAAGCAGTGCTATATCCCCGTTGTTCAATTCGGAAACCAGACGAGTAACTGTTTCTCCGACGCAGTCGTCAGCCATGATGACCTGCCGATTTAGTATTTCAGACAGTCTTCTTGCGCAGGGCATAAGAGACAAGGCGGGATTCTTCTTTCCTTTCGGTCTGCCCAAGTGGCTCATCAGAATCACCCTGGCCCCCTTCTCCAGGAGCCTCTCAATGGTCGGAATGGATTCTCTAATTCTCGTGTCGTCCGCTATTTGAACTTTTTCATCAAGCGGAACATTGAAATCGACGCGAACCAGAACCCTTTTTCCCAAAACGTCTATATCATCTATAGAGAGCTTGTTCATCATCCCTTGGAAATCTTGAGGAGGAGATCGACCACCCGATTTGAGTAGCCCCACTCATTGTCATACCACGATACGATCTTAAAGAAGCGCTTTTCGCCTTTCAAATTATTCTGCAAGGTGGCTAATGAATCGTAAATAGATGAGCGCTCATCATGGATGAAATCGGTGGAAACAACCTCTTCGTTACAATAGGCCAGGATATCTTTGAGATAGGAGTCGGCTGCCTTCTTCATCAATCCGTCAATTTCCTGAATAGACGTATCCTTTTCGGAGCGAAACGTTAGATCAATCACCGACACATTGGGAGTCGGAACTCGGAAGGACATGCCCGTCATTTTGCCTTTCACGGCGGGAATAGCTTCGCCGACAGCTTTAGCGGCGCCCGTGGAAGAAGGGATAATATTAACCGCTGCGGCACGTCCGCCGCGCCAATCCTTCTTCGATGGACCATCCACTGTTTTTTGAGTTGCTGTATAGGAGTGAATCGTTGTCATCAGCCCGGTTTCAATTCCGATACCTTCTTTGATCAATACGTGAACAATGGGTGCCAGGCAATTCGTAGTGCAGGAAGCGTTTGAAATAATATCATGCTTTTTCGCATCATACTCCTGATCATTGACTCCCATAACAATGGTCTTGACGTCACCTTTACCGGGCGCAGAAATAATCACCTTCTTGGCGCCGGCATTCAAATGGCCTTTGGCTTTCTCACTGTCCGTAAAAAGACCCGTTGACTCGATCACGTAGTCCACACCCATCGATTTCCAGGGGAGCTGTGCCGGGTCTTTTGTTGCGGCTACACAATGGACTTTGTTGCCATTTACTATCAAAACATCATCCTCAGCCAGATCGGGCTTGCTTTTACCCGTAGAGATTTCCGCCTTCAGCTTTCCGTGGATTGAATCATATTTCAATTGATAAGCAAAGTATTTCGCGTCTGTACTTACATCCACTACTGCAACCACATCGATTGTTTTGCCAAGCAGGCCCTTATCGACCATTGCATTAAACACGAGGCGGCCGATACGCCCAAATCCATTAATACCTACCTTGATTGCCATAGTACACCTCCGTGTGTAGTATTAAAAAAAGCGCCCGAATTTAGGATTCGGGCGTCTTAAAGTCAACTGAATTTGACCTCGCGGATCACTTCGTGGTCATAGTGAAGACACCATCCCAGTCATCACCTGGAGGATTCTTCTTAAACGTCTCTGACCGCTCAAGATAGACCTCAGAGGGTGCATCGTCGGCCTTGTGATTAAGGGCCGCCTTGAACGACACAATCGCTTCATCCCATCTTTGTTGACGATAGGCCGCCAATCCCTGGTTGTACGACTCGAGAACCTTTTTCATCGTGCTCGAAACGCCCGTCGATGCCCTGGCAACCACTTCGAATACCTTGACGGGCTTGTTCTTTCCTTTAACGCGAATCAGGTCGAGTTCTCTCGTTATGATATCGTCCTTGACAATTTCCTGGGTCCATTCGCTGATCATGATGTATGTCCCGTATTCCTTGTTGGCGCCTTCAAGACGCGAGGCAAGGTTGACGTTATCACCCATCACCGTATAATCGAAAACGCTCTCGGAACCCATATTGCCAAGAACAACTTGTCCGCTGTTGATACCGGCCCGTGCCCTCATCTCCGGGCGGCCTTCTTTTTTCCACTTGACCCGCATTTCAACCAGCTTTTCCTGCATTTCAAGGGCGGCATAACATGCTTTGTGTGCATGCAACTCATCGTGCAAAGGTGCGCCGAATTCGGCCATGATCGCATCGCCCTCATACTTGTCAATAATCCCATCGTATTTTGCAATTATATCCGTCATGGCCGTGAGATATTCGTTTAGCAGGGCAACGAGTTCCACAGGCGTAAGCTTTTCAGAAATCGTCGTGAATCCGGCAACGTCAGAAAACAGGATGCTCAAGAAACGTACTTCTCCTCCAAGCTTGAGCAACCCGGGATTGTCTATGAGCTGGGCAACAACCTTTTCGGGCAGATATCTACCAAATGCATTCCGAATTGTCGCTTTTTCTTTTCGCTCACCAAGGTATTGAAAGAGGACATTACCCACGTACGTGAATGCGATGGCCATAACGGGAGTAATGATCTGCATATGTATGTGCATGGAAA
Organism: Bacteroidota bacterium; assembly: GCA_020438245.1. Classification (GTDB taxonomy): domain Bacteria; phylum CLD3; class CLD3; order SB21; family SB21; genus JAGQUY01. Next base: position 4,448 of record JAGQUY010000255.1, on the reverse strand, counting down.
GAAAGAGATAAAACGCCAACACGATTACGCAGACCACGATCAGTAAGAACACCGGGAATGCCAGCAGGGGTTTTTGCAATTTACTCACCAAAAAGAAAACCAGGAAGGAAGCAAGGGTAACAATGATAACCCGTATCCAGTCCGGCTGGGCCGTGATGAAATCACCAGTCATCACCGTATGAATCGCATTGGCGTGGATTTCGACCCCCGCCATCAGCGTCTCAATTTTTTGTCCATCCGGCGTTCGCGACTCGCTGATCGGTACGCTGAATACGTCGTGGAGCTCTTCCATCGTGGCTCCGAGCAGTACAATTTTGTCTTTGAAATAGCCAGACGCAAGAAGACCGGGAGGCAAACCGAGATCGGGGTCCCCCGGATCGTCAAATGAATCAAGATCATATTCGGGTTTCAAATCGAAGTCCATATCGTCGACACAGACATCGAAAGATTTGTACGGAAATGTGAGATATGGCCCCGCGAAATTGATAAGAAAAGAATACGGTCTGTACTTCTTGATGTATACCTGGTGGTCATCGGATCCAAGACGGTAGAAGTTTTCATTATTTTCAACCGGTGCGTCGTCGGGAACATCGTAGTACATTTTCAGAACTTCAATTCCAAACGATCGATAGTGGTTTCCCGAGCCCTCGCCGCCCACGTTTTCAGTCAGCAGATACTGTCGCCAGAACCCATCAATATCATTCGTCACACCGACAAATCCCCAGCGAGCACCTCCATCGAGAAATTTCTTGAGCGGAGTAACGGTCTGTTCCAGCTGTGCTTTCCCGCTTCCCACTTCCGGTTTCGTGACCTTTCCAGCCAAGACAACGTTCTGTGCCTCGTTGATTGCCGCGGCAAGGTCATCGTCATTTTCCGGACTGTAGCTATCCGGAGCATCCAGCACAACGTCTATCCCTACAACCTTGGCGCCCGCTCGTTTCATGTTTCGGATGAATTTCGCGTAATACGTGCGCGGCCATGGCCACACAGATGGCAACGACTCGCCCGACTGATCATTTATAGCCACCAGTACAATTGGTGTTGAATTCGGTTGATTGGGCTTACCGGCTTCTTGCAGCGTGAGCTTTCTTTCTCCATCAAGATACTGGTATCGAAAGGAAAACCGTGTGTCGATGGTTTTCAATTCAAGGCCTTCAATGGCCTTGACATTGGTAAGAAAGCTCCCGAACCACACGGCCAGCAGAGTGATGAAGATTCCCGACAGGGTTTTGTTTTTGAAGCCGGCAAAATAGATACCGAGAATCATCGCCAGCAATGATGCCACGGTCAATCCAATATTGAGCAGATAGAACGTAATGATCGAGTCACTAACGTCGGGCAGCAGTTTGAGGATCAATCCCGGAACAAAGACCAACAATGATACGATTAAACAAATGAAAGCCATCGTGTTGCCACGCAACGATTTCATGAATGTGGAAGCCATCTCTACCTCGTCGTTTGCTAAAGAAGGGTCAAAAAGCAATCTGACTCAGAAAACACCATCCGGGTGCTTCCTGAGTCAGATTTGCAATGAAATTTATGCTAGAAATAGTATTCGTACCGAACGGTTAAGACCGTATTCGACTTTATTTTCGTTCCCGACTGGTTTCCAGCCGTATCAAACACAGGTATCTTGATACCCGAAGTCAGGTTCCAGCTCCAGGAGAGTGTGTGGTGCTGGTAGAAAGCGAATCGCTGGCCGAGATTCATGGATGTTATCGTTGCCTTGTCTGCTCCAAAATCGACTGAAGCAAAAGAGAAACCCGCCTGCGAATTGAGCGTCATATCTGCGTTCAGGTCCATCTGGTAGTCGCCCGAGGCCCCTATGCCGAATGCTCCGGATGTGGACTTCACAACGTTGCCGCTATCAGCACCACTGGTTGCAAGCGCTTGCGTTTCGCCGGATGAATTGCTGATACTCAAATTTGTCCGGAGGGGTATCTTCCACTGTGTTGAAACACCAAGACTGAGACTGTTGCTACTGGCCTCACCGGCTGCTTTGTAGTTTACAATAGGCACATCTTTCGTGTTATCGCTGGTCTTCGAGGTACTTACAGTCAGGGATAGATTGTGTCGAAGATCCATCATGGTCAATCCATACGACGTGGAGAAAGACAAGGAGTTCGTGGTGTTGTCATCCGGTCGCGACAACTTGACTACCTGCTCATCCGTACTGTCGGTTTTCGTATAGTCGAACCCGTTATCCCTTTTTTGGGTTGAATACCCGACAGTCAACGACGGCATTTTGGGCCAGAAGACCGAAACGTTGAAGCCCAGCGTATTGGTCTTTAACGTATTCGCATTGGTGTTGGAAAGGTTATTCTCCAACGTTGCGTAATTCACGTTGAAAAAGAGCCTATTATCGAGTAATCGAATTCGATCGGCCAATTCAAACGAGGAAATATCACGTTGTACGGAAGCACCAAACGCATCAAAATACCCCCCATTCTGCCGCCATCTCGCCGAGAAATTATTGTTGTACGCATTGACGGAGCCTCCGATATTAAATGCATACAGATTCTTGTCCAAGAAAAAGTCACTCTTCGTTGGCAGGGGTGAGAGGTTCGTATTGATCGTTATGAACTTGTTTGCTATGTCAATTCCGTCTTGCACGTTGGAAACGTCACCTTGGCCTATCACGCCGCCGTCTGCAAGCACCTGGGCATCGACTGTGCCGCCTGTCGTGTTCTGGTTTGTAAGACTTGTTGCGGCACTGGCGTCAAAATTTAGCCGTTTATTGAACAAACTCATGCGAAAACTGGTTCCAATAACCAAGTTCTCCTGCGGAGCCGTGCCTGTGAAGGCGGACGAGTAGAAGTCATTGTATAAAGAACTTCGACGGTCCCCGATTTTTGTCGCACTGATGCCCACTTGAAAAGACTGAGGGCCAATACTGAACCTGCCAGCCGTTACTCGTCGTTCAAAAGTACCCGTAAATACCCGATTGTCAGGATCGGCGGCAAGATAATCTGCAATGGCCGAGTCTCGATCCGCGAGGGGCACTCCAGCCACTGCATCAAGGAGGCTGTTCTTTTTGTCCTCATCCGCTTTGGATATCACTTTGCGATTAATTTCGCCTTGAACATATTCAAAATTAAAAACACCCAAATAAACACCGCCGCTGATGCCTCGCACTCTTGTCCCGTAAAGGGTTACCGGTGAAAATTGGGGATAGGAATCTCCATAATTGAAAATGACGATATTGTCCACATTGGCGTGCAGCAGGTATCGCGTCAAGGGTTGGTTCTTTCGCGGATCGTCTTCCGAGTCATAATCATAAGCAGCGGATACTTGAAACCATTTTTTCTCATAGGCTACTTCGGCACCTGCCCTTTTGTAAATGGTTTGATCGCCCAGATTATTCTGATTTTTATACTCGCTCCTAAAATTGGCTGTAAAGGCACCATCGGAAAAAGCCGAGCTTTCCCCGCCGCCCAATTGACCACCCGAAGCACGTGTGAATCCCTTGCCAGACAGAATATCTTCACCACCTTCCTTGACGATGTCGAAGATAGCCTCTGCCAGAATCACTTTGTCCCCATTCTCCATCGTATACCACAGTCTCACGGCGTGAGGACCATCGACCAATTTTTTGTCAATATAGGTAACCAGCTCAGGAGTGATGTCCGCCTTTTTGGTAACATCTTCAGATCCATCCATTACCAATCTGAGATTCTTGACGTTTACCGGCGTGTCTGAGAACATGGAAATCGCAACCATGAAATCACTCTGATTGATCGACGTCTCTGCTTCAGGCGAAAGCACAACGACCTCAATACCCGATTCCTGAACGACCTTTTTCGTGCTGATCACGATTTGTAGCGGCATTGATTCCGGATTTCGCTCCGGCATACTTACTGTTTGGCCATTGGGCAATTCCATCAAAACGTAATATTCCACAACTTGGCCTTTGGCCAGTCCGGTCGATTGAATTTCCGCGCCAAAATTTCCATTCATTCTTCTTGTCATCGGAACTGCCGTAAAGGCCGGATCGGCCGGCTTTCTGTAATAAAGGCTCGCGTATTCAACTTGACCGACAAAACCGGTCTCGATCAGAATCGGAGCACCCATGGGTGCTTGTTTTACCGGCTCGTGAATAATTCCGTTACCCGCAAACGCGGCTCCCGTCAGGGCGGACACGAAAAATAACGCGCAAATCAACCTGAGCCGGGAGACTATTCGTAGAGAGACCATGGTTTCCTCCAATGAAAATGATTTAAGAGTCAAAAATGGATTTCTCGAGTGAGACAATTGACGTGTAAATGTAAAAAAAATACCTGATTAGAGTCAATATACCCCAAAGTGGTTCGAATGTCAAGGCGCTAATTGTCGGTATCGTTTATCCTCGAGGACAGTAATCGGTAAACCAGTCCCTCATCGATTTGGAAGATTTTTTTTCACGAGATCGACAACTTCATTCGGGGCAGCATGCCTGCCCAATTCCTTTT
>JAGQUY010000254.1 GCA_020438245.1 Bacteroidota bacterium | reverse complement strand
GCGCGTCCGTATCAAGAAGATAATTTAGGCTGTCATACAGGCATATCACCACATCAAAAGGCTGTTCGGATGAAAAAGTACTCATGTCGTGCACGGAGAAATCAATCAGAACACCTGCCTTAATCTGTTTCTCCGTTGCCAGGCGAACCATATCCGGCGACAAATCTGAGCAGTGCAGTACAAAGCCCTTCCTGGCCAATTCAATGGCCAGGGAACCCGTTCCGCATGCCAACTCACAAATAGTACTGACATGCTTGTGATGGAAAGCAAAAATCCGTTCGATGTAGTCCGCCCACGCTGCATAGTCTACATGCTCCATCATCCCGTCATAGATGGTGGCAATCGCCGAATAGGGTGAACTCGTTATCACGAGGAGACTCCGGTTTTCAGAAAACGGAGAAATTCAACCAAGTCCTTGCCGGTCCAATCCGCACCTTCCAAATACGTGCTGTCCAGAGTTGTCGTGACCGCATAGCACCACATCCCCGCGTTTTTTGCCGCTTGTATACCCAAAGGCGCGTTCTCCACCACAAGACAGCCGGTCGGCGCAACTCCGAGTGAACTGGCGGCCGTAAGATAGGGCTCCGGATTCGGCTTCGTTTTCCCAACTTCGTCGGCCGTCACGACCGATTTAAAATAGGCGAGCATGGTCGGAGACGCGGAAACGTTGAATCGGTCACGATGCGCCCCTGTAACCACTCCCATTGGCATACCCAGCGCTTGGAGAAAATCGAGTACCGGAAACACTCCGTCATAGGACTTGATTTTCGCCGTCGAGAGATACAACTCGTTCTTTCTTTTTGCAATATCTTCCGCATGGGAAGGATCGATCGAATGCTTCTGACAAAACTGCCTCGCAATTGTGAAAAGGCTTTGACCCTCGGTAACCGCAAATTCATCCCACTGCAACGTTACTCCAAACTCCGACAGGATCGCATTCCAGGACGAGTAATGGTCCTCGAGGCTCCGAATCAGTACGCCATCAAAATCAAACAGGACAGCCCCAATCGTGCGCCCGCTGACTTCAAGCATGGTCTGTTCCGTGTGCAACGGCCTCGAGGTAAATCCTGTGCAACGTTGACAAGTCAGTCTTGGCCACCCGATACAGGAATATGATCTTGAAAGATACCCACATTCGCCGAAATACACCGGAGGTCACATATCGACGGGACGAAGACAGCACATAGGGTCTGAGGGGCACCAGTTTTCCGCTTTCCTTCAATCGGTCGCAAAAAATCACTTCTTCCAAAATGGGGACATCCGGATAGCCGCCGAGTTTTTCAAAGATTGATCTTCTGACAAAAATTGCGTTCGTCCCGACAAAATTATGTAACAACCTCGTCCGAACAAAGTTCATGAGTATTCGAAAGAGTGACAAACTGAAGGACTCCGGGTTGTATTTTTTGAAAAAGCCACCGCCGATAACGCCCCTCCTTCCCAATGCTTTACTCATGGACAGAATTGCTTTCGCTCCGAGGTTGCAATCGGCATGCAGAAAAAGCAACACCTCTCCGGACGAATGCGTTGCGCCAAAGTTCATTTGAGCAGACCGGCCTCGAACTCCGGCTTGGCTCAAAATTCGGAATCTGTCATCCGTTACGGTCAGTGCTCTGAAGACATCAACCGAGCCGTCCTCACTGCCTCCGTCAACCGCAACCACTTCAAAACTGCCCTCTACGGACTTAAGGTTCTGAATCAACGCCGGTAACTGTCCCGCCTCATTCAATAAGGGAATAACTACAGAAACTGTCATGTCCGGAACAAGCTGCTCCCGTTTGGTCCGAGTCGAGCTTTTACCGATTCCAGCTGCCGTTGTTTGTACTTGCTGTGACTCGCACTACCCAGCTCATTTGTCTGATAGGTCACTTCATCCATAATTTGGAACTCAACGGGTACAAAAATGATCCTCCCGAGTTCCGCAAAGTCCGGGGTGTACAAGAACTCATCAACACGAATAGGTATATCACTGACAAAATTTATCACCTTGTACTCAGCGCTCGAATGTTCGTTTTCAAAAGCGCTTGAGTGAAGGGCCGTTGAGTCACCCCGTCTTTTTAGCAGGTTTGTATAATGTTGAAACGAAGGGAAATAACCCAGCAGGTCTGTAAACGATATAAGGTTGTTGTGCGACCCGCCGGGGATAATATAGTTGAATGGACAGATTGTCCGTCCCATGAAATAAATCATAGGAAGAATATCGGGCAGACACTTGGTGATGATCCGAAAACGAATTTTGTCATAGATGGCAGCAGCATGATTTTCCTTTTTAGCCAGCAATTTGGTGATCATGCTGGCCCGGTCTTTATGGCTGCCGTACAAATCCACAATGTGAAAACCTTCCTTCTGCATGGCGTGGACAGCGTTCTCGACCTTATGCTCCACTGCCGCAAACAATTCCGAAGCCTTCAATTCACACCGGTGAAATAATTCCCTGGCGTCAAGATGATTGATGGTGTGCATGATCTTGAGAATCATGCAGGCAAACAGTTGCGAAGCGCTGCGTTTTGCAGGGAGAGAAGCAAATTCGAACAGTCCACGAATATCCAGGCGGGGCTCCCTGAGCACCTGTGGAATTTGATGGGGATACTGATCATCCAGATACTTAAGGGCTTCCTGCTGCAGGTAGGCCATACGTTTCTGATCGTGAATATTGGAAAGGTCGTATCCGTTGACCTTTAGAAGAATTTCCAATTGGTCTCCATTCCGTACATCTATTCGAAACCAGTCGATGACAGAATCGCCGCTCAGGACGAGTCGTATGGCCTCCAGATCATTCAGGCTCATCCGGCTTACATAGGCCGCCTCCTGGGGCGACACCGATTGAGCAGATAACCTATCAGCGGGCCCGATTTTATTTTGTGAATCAATCAGGGGTCACCTCGTGGATCGAACTTGGGACAAGCACCTTGATCTTCTCATATTCAATCGGATGAGAACCAATGGGTGCATCGGTAGGCCTGCCGTGATAATCGGAGCCTCCGGTCTCCAGCAGCGTGTACTGTTCACAGAGTTTTCGAAAATACGACCTCGCCGCATCTTTATGTTTTGGATGAATACACTCGATCCCGTCCAGCCCTGTGCGGATCATTTCCAGAAGGACCTTCTCTTTGAATCGGATGCCGGGGTGGGCCAGCACGGCCTTGCCTCCAGCTCGATGAATCATTTCAATGCCCAACTTGGGAGACAATTCGAACTTTGGTTCGTAGGCCTTACATCCGTAGCCAAGATACTTGTTAAAAACTTCAAAAATGTCGGCCGCATATCCCTTTGAAACCACTTCCTCCGCAATGTGCGGCCTTCCCACATTTCCGTTGGTTGCACGAGCCAGTACATCGTCCAAGGAAATAGGCATGCCCATGGCTTTTAGCTTGGCGACAATACGGTCTGCGCGCTGAGTACGCCGGGCTGAGATCATGCGGAGCTGTGCATTAAGCGTCGAGTCGGACGGGTCAAATGCGTAACCCAGAACATGTACTTCCCTCTCTTCCACGATACAACTCAACTCAACACCGGGTATGGTCAATATCCTGCTTCCGGCCGCGGACCCCAACTCCTCGATGCCATCAATACAATCATGGTCGGTAAGGGAGATGGCTTTCAGTCCTGCCTCCAGAGCAGCTTCGACCAATTCCGCGGGGGATGAGAAGCCGTCTGAATAATGACTATGCATATGCAAATCGGCTAAATCGATGTGGACTGCCGGCATCAAAGCGTCGCCTCAAGTTGGCTGGTCTGCTTTTTAAGGGCAAACCGCAAGGCCCCAAGGCTGACATCCGGCTCACAGTAAAAAATAAGCCACTCCTTTCGCTGACCAATTGACGACAGCATGAGCGTACGATGGTCAAATTCAAGCGTTATCAAACGGACCATATTTCCCTTCACCTCTTCGCTCACGTTTTCCAGATACTTCATGCCGTCGGGAATAAAATTCGCAAGTGTGGTCAAATCAACAGGCTTTTCGGACTTGTCATTGATCAGCGAAGCCATGGCAAATCCACCAGTATCTATTATTGCGACCGCCTCCACCCCTTTGATTTTAATGAATTCGGAGAGAACGGCTTTTATTTTTTCCTGGGATTCTTGTCTTGAAAACTCCTTCATCTGTGTTTTGGACTCCGGAGTCACTTCATCTTTTCTCCGCATCCCTTCCAGCAGCAGGCTCTGCCAACCCTGTCTTATGGTCGCTTTATCGGTTTGCTCACCTTTATGAAATTCAAACTTGCCGGTATCCCAACTGATAATTTTGTAAAATGCCTCCTCGCCTACCAAATCCCCGCATTCGGCGTGAACGACGGCACCTTCGTTGAAAAAAACGGAGCCCTTCTCGTCGCCCTTGGTCACTACGAGAGCGGCCATCATCCGGCCCAGCACGTTCATTTGGATCAGATCGGACAATTGAAAGTCGCTGACCTTACCGTCAAAGCCCTTCTTTTCTTTTAGTGCTTTGAGGATAAGCTGCCGCAGTTCTTCAATCTCAAAGGGTTTTTCGATGTAGTGCAAAGACCCTCGCGCGCTCGCTTCTTTTTGCACTTCCGCACTGCCGTAGGCGGTCATGATGATCACC
>JAGQUY010000253.1 GCA_020438245.1 Bacteroidota bacterium | reverse complement strand
CTTAGGTTTGGCCAAATCTCGGAGCATTTTGTTGATAGTGTCCATTCCGTTTCCAGTGAGTTGATGTTTGAGTTTGAAGGGATTTTTCTGAGGAATCGCCTGAATCTCGGCGACGTCGGTAAACTTTGCGGCCTATTTGAATGTGTGATCACAAAAAAAGAGATGCCTTCTTTCGATCGAGTGAGAATGATTACCAGTAACGGAGCGGTAACCATCAGTCTTGTTCACGGAGGGTTGGGTATGATCCAAGCAGTAAGTTTCGGCACAGAGAATTTCGGCCACGCTCAGTTAGGTGACCTGCGCAGGACGAAACGATTGGTCGATTTGGTTGATCAGATGTGTCTTCGTCCGGGTGGGACGCTTCCCCAGAAATTCCGCAGCCCGGCAGATTTGCAGGCCTTTTATCGTTTGATGTCGAAAGCCGATGTCACGCACGAAGCGATTATGGCTGCGCACCGCGTAGCCACATTGATACGTGCGGAGGAGCACGGTGATGATATCTTGGTCATTCATGATGGGACCGAACTCGAGTACACCACTCGCAGGTCGCTTACCAAACTGGGACAAATTGGAAGTGGCAAGCGAAGGGGCTATATTGTTCAGAATAGCCTGGCGGTAAACGCCAGGACAAAGGAAGTGATCGGACTTTGCAGTCAAGTGCTTCATTGTCGCCAAAAGGTTCGTAATTCGGAAACTCAATCGCAGCGAATGAGGCGCAAGTCGCGAGAAAGCTTGCTTTGGCTGAAAGGCACCGAGTCACTCCCTGCCGAATGGAAATTCATCGATGTCTGCGATCGCGGAGCCGATACGACGGAGTTTCTTCAGCATGAAATGGAGAGTGGCCGGCGATTTGTCATTCGTTCTTCGCAAGACCGCTGTATCTTGTTGGGCCACGGACCGTTGGAAGACAGTGAGCCCTGTAAGCTGAAGCCGTATGTGACCACTCTCGAACAGGCAGGTACGTGGACGTTAGAAGTTACCTCGAAAACGGAACTGCGAAGTCCGAATCGCAAAGGCAAGAAGGAATTGGTCAAGCGGATCAAGCGAACCGCTCAGATGGCGGTTGCGTTTGCACCTATTCAAATTGTCCGTTCGAAAATGCGCAGCACAGACCAACCCATGAAAGTATGGGTGATCCGTGTATGGGAACTCGATCCACCTGCAGGCCAGGAACGATTGGAATGGACGCTCATCACAAATCAACCCGTTTGCAACTTTGAATCGGCCTATCGTGTCGTTGGATGGTACGAATCTAGGTGGATAATTGAGGAATTTCACAAAGGAATGAAAACTGGTTGCCGCACCGAGGACCTTCAATTTACCAGCGAGGATCGGCTCAAGCCCGCCATTGCAGTTCTTTCGGTTGTCACATTGACACTTCTTCAATTGCGACAAGCCAGTCGCAGTCCAGACGCCAAGACTCGCAAGGCCACTACGATCATCGGCTCTACCTACGTCGAAGTATTGAGCTTATGGCGTCACAAGACAATCAAACACGACTGGACTGTCCACGATTTTTATTATGCGCTCGCACGCCTCGGTGGGCACCAAAATCGAAAAAATGATCATCCACCCGGATGGCAAGTCCTTTGGGAAGGATGGAAGGAACTCCTACCCATGGTCATTGGATACGACGTCGCCAAAAGAAAATACAAAAAATGTGGCTAGACCTAAGCGCTAGCCCGCTAGCCGCGGTTCGATTGCCGCC
>JAGQUY010000252.1 GCA_020438245.1 Bacteroidota bacterium | reverse complement strand
GCTTTCTTGAAAAGTTCTGACGCGTCAACGAGAGCCAGCAGTTTTTCCTTGAAAGGCAGTTTATTGACCAGGACCGTTGATCTTCGAACCCATCTTCTAAGCAGATTCGGATCCAGGATCATGATGACAAGTCCGACCAGGAGAATTCCTGCCAAAACGATAAAGACATCATTGAGCAGGACAGAAAATATACGATCGTGGTAACGCAAATAAAGGAATCCGGCCACCCCCAGCACCGTGAGGGTCCAAAGGGAGATCAGTTTCTCGATAATTACGAGCCCTGTGAGTTGGGCACGCGAGGTGTTTTCGATAAACAAGCCACGGCTCAATTCGCCTATTCGTCCTGGAGTCACGAAGCCGATTGAAAAACCGCTGAATAGGGATGCCGAAATCGTGCCATTGGATACGGAAGGGTTGACAATTCGCACCAGGTAGCGCCATCGGAGGATCTGGATGCCGAGATTGGGGATGGCAAGCACAAATGTCCAGAAGACACCGGTCCAGTCCAAATCTGAGTATCCGTTTGCCACGTCGGAGAATGGAATCTTGGAAAAAATAACAACGAGCAGAAACCCGGTGAAGAGAACTTTTAGAGCAGAAAAAAGTCGCTTTCTCATGATCAATCAAGCCAGCGTTGCGGATCCTGAACGGATTGGTTCTGATAAATCTCAAAATGAAGCACGTACTTTCCTTCGTCGTTCTGATCCAGAAGGGCAATCGTATCACCGGCGTTGACGATCTGTCCCACCGAAACATAAATTTCCGCCAAATGGGCATACACGGTGTAGTACCCCTTGCCGTGGTCGATTAGTACGGTATTACCCATACGGCGTAACCAGGCCACATGGGCAATTTGACCCTTTGCGACGGTCTGGACCGACCGATTGGTCCCCGCCTCAATTTCCACACCGGGGTTTCGCGTTTTGGTACCCAGCACGGGATGCACTTGATCGCCAAATTTCTTGATAATCCGTCCGGCCACCGGATAGGGCAAACGTCCTTTGTACGAGGCAAAATTGCTTTCTGTAAAGTATTTGGGCTGCTTGTACGGCTGATTGGATGCTTGGGCTGCCAGTTTTTTTTGCCGCTCGATCTCTTCCATTTCCCGTTTCTTCCGCTCCAGCGTGACGATCAACTGGCTCAGCGTTTCAAGGTCGTCGCGCTTTTCTTCGAGAAGGGAAGCCAAAAGGCGTTTATCTCTGCGAATCTTGCTCAGAGATTCCTGCCGCCTCTTCAGCTGAATGTCGAGATTCCGTTTTTCTTCCCGCTTCTGCGTCAAGAGTCGGCTCAATTGAAGAAGCTCGGCTTCAATGGCCCTCTTCTGCCGGGTGATTTTTTCGTGCTTCTTTCGAAGAGTCTGAATGTCGATCTTGTCCTGTTGACCGATGTGGCGCAGATACTTAACGCGGGCGTACGCCTGGGTCCATGAATCGGCGGTAAAAATATAGGTCAACGGATCTTCGTCTCTTGTTCGGTAGATTTGGTTCAATCGTGCGCCGGTTTGTTTCTGCAAATCAGAGAGTTCCTCTTCCGTTTTGGCCAGTTGCCTGCGGAGAACGGCTATATTGATTTCCGTCAGGTCTCTCGAGTTCTCCAATTCACCGAGCAGACGTTGCATGAGTCCGATTCGTTGATCGACGTCATTCAAATGCTCCAGTTCTGTTTTTTCTTTGACAGCTTCCGTGGCCAGCCGTAGTTCATAATTCCTGATCTCACTTTTAAGACCATCCAAATTTTTTCGACTTTGATTGATCTGTTTTTGGAGATCTTGTTGCGCTGCCAGCGGCGGACCGATGGAAACGAACAGGATCAGTATGCAGGTCAAGTTACGCATATACGTTGTAATCCGATATCGTTGCCGATTCGACCGAGTCGCGAACGCGGCGATTACCACGGGTGGCAACCGTTTTTAGTCTCTCGAAGTCTTCCATAGTGAAACCATCGTGCTTCAGAGGATAAATCGACTTATTGGTGAGCAAGGGTTCGTCGGCCGGCAGTTGGAACAGCTCAATGGCTTTGTTCCATTCCTCCGTATGCGGAATAGGCGAAAATGACGACAAACTGACCCGTGCGCCCAGTTCATGAACATATTGGATGCTTTCTTCCACCTCAAAAGGCGTCTGTCCCGGAAGCCCCATAATCAAATAGACGACCGCATCCCGGCTTGGAAATCCGGCGTGTTGCAGTCGCTCGAGAGCTTTTTCCAGGTCGTGGTCGGTAACCTTCCTCATTTGTTGCTGCCGTTCGATGTTCTTTGTTTCATAACTGAGGCGAATCGTCTTAAATCCGGAGGCTACTAAGAGATCGGCGAGCTCCTCGTCGATCAATCGGGCGAAAAGGCCGTTCGGGGTGTGAAAATGGACTTTTATATGCCGCGCTATCACCTCCCGCAGGATCGGCTTGATGTGTGCGTCGGCGTTTACAAACAAGGCATCGTCGTAAAAAGTAATATTGCGGATATCGCGATGCTGTCGGTAAAAAGCGATTTCTTCAACCACCGATGAAACCCTGCGGCGATTAAAGTGTTCGGTGAAGGAATGCGTTGCACAGAAACTACACGAGTATGGGCATCCTCGAGTTGTCATCATGGCAGCGTATTCAAGCGTCGGGTAGTGATGATAGGCGGGTTTCGGAAAGTCATCGTGGCTTGAATAGGTACGAGTGTATTCAAATCCGGTGAGCTTTGACAACGCGGGCAGAATCGTTCGTTCACCTTCGCCGGCTATGACCAGGTCCGCTCCACTCGTACGGGTCGCGTGGTCCGTAAAAAGCGTGGCATAGATACCGCCGAGCAATACCGGCACGTCTGGGACGAGCTCCTTGCAGAGACGGATCGTTTCATGCACGCCTTGATACCAATATGTCATTCCGGAAGTGACCAGGATTGCGTCGGGTTTTACCGTTTCAACTTCACGGCGTATTTCCTTTTCAAGAACGGACGGAGGCATGCCATACCGATAATATTTTCTTGGCACCGACGAAACTAAAGAAGGCTTTGTAACCTGTTCTTTGAAAAAATGTCCGTCTCCGAACGGTCTTGATTTGGGTCGATCCAATCCTTGGAGGCGAAGCACAGCAGGATGCCAGCGATCCATGGCATCGATTACCTTTACATCGGAGCCGTTTTCTTCGAGTACCGAGGCGATATAGAGGAGTCCAAGAGGCTTTGACCAAAGATCGTATGCGGCGAAATCATAGATATATGGATTGATCAGGAGGAACTGGGGCCGGCGTTTCATCGGCTGGCTAGCTTTAGGCTCCCCAGGTTGAGGTATTGCGCTCCAGCTTAAATCTACGGATAAGCTTTTGCAGATTTCCAGTCAGGGTGGACAAATAATCGGCGGATTTGGCGACTTCCTGAGTGGAGGATGCGATGGTTTGAGTCGCTTCGTCGATTTCCTTGACGTTTTCGGCGATTTGATCACTGGTTACCGACTGTTGCTGGCTGGACACGGCAACCTGAGTTACCATCTGGGTAACCTGCTGGAACGTTTCGGAGATGTCTTTGAGCGTATCCTTGGCCTCCTGAGACAGTCGGATTCCATTGTCCGCTTCAGAGCGGCTTTGACCCATCAGATGGGTGGCTTCTTCCACATTGGATCGGATTTTTTGCACGATATCACCGATTTCCGTGGTGGAGTGAGCCGTACGCTCTGAAAGTTTCTTGATTTCGTCGGCCACAACGCTGAAGCCTTTGCCTTTTTCGCCCGCTTTGGTGGCCTCGATGGACGCATTGAGCGCGATGAGATTGATCTGTTTATTGATGTCATCGATGATGGTAACCACTTTCCCGATCTTGGTGGTCGAATCGCTGAGCGTGTTGATCACGTCCACAGAGCGTTTTGTCATGGTCGCCATGCGGTCCATACCGGTAACCGTTTCTTCAATGACCTGAGTGCCGCGGTCAGCACCGGCCTGCGCCTGAATGGCGGTTTCTTTGGTATTCATGACGCTGTGCGAAATTTCGTACACGGTTCTTGACATCTCTTCGATGGCGGCACTTACACTTGCGGTCTGGGCAGATTGGTTATGGGCGTTGCGGGCCATGTTTTCCGCACTGGCCGAAATCTCCTTGGTTGAACTCGCAAGGGCAGAGGAGGCGTCGGAAACATCGAGCAGTGTCTGCCTAATGGATCCTATGAATTTATCAAAGGCCGTCGTCAACTCACCCACCTCGTCCGTTCGGTCCGAATTGAAAAAAGTGTTCAAATCTGCCTGGCGCATTTGTTCCGAAACCTGGCGGATGGGGGTCGTGAGCTTACCGATCGCCCAATAAACGGTAATCGCCGTCGCTGCCACGTTAATCACTCCGCAAGTAATGAGGGTCACGAACAACGATTTTTGGTTCAGGAATTGAACGCCAAAAATGGTCAGAATGGATACCGTCAAAGCGACGCCTGTAACGTACAGAACCAGACGTATACGAGTGGTTAGTTTCATAAAACCTTCCGCAAGGTTTGTTGTCCAAAGGCGCGGCGGTGTGTACCGCCCGATTACTGCAGGTTGTTTATTTCATCGTGGGAAGAAATGACGTGCTCTTCCACAACTTCATTATTGGCGTTAAGCAAAACGACTTTAGGTTTGAAACTCCGGGCTTCCGCATCGTCGGCGAGCCCGTATGAAATGATCGATATGACGTCACCCGGCATGGCTCGTCGGGCCGCCGGCCCGTTGAGACCAATGATGCGCGTGCCGCGCTTCCCGGCGATGGCATAGGTTTCCAGTCGTTCACCGTTGTTGGCATTGACGATCTGTACCCGCTCGTTGTGCCAGATGCCGACCATATCCATCAGATCCTGATCGATCGTGATACTGCCATGGTAGTTCAGATCAAGCTGGGTAATCCGTGCCCGGTGTATCTTGCCGCGAAATAGTTGACGGTACACATGAACCTTTCTGCAAATTCAGCGGGTCAAACAGAGACCCGCAAGAATCTCAAATATACGCGGATTCGCCCTATTTTTAAAGAAAAAAAGTCGAAAGCGCGACGG
>JAGQUY010000251.1 GCA_020438245.1 Bacteroidota bacterium | reverse complement strand
GACGCAACTTTGTATTTCTTTTTTTCGTTTTCGCCGCTCTCTTTTTTGGTTTACCGGCTGATCTGGAGCCCGGCATCTCCCTGAGCGCCGCTCTGACCGGCGTCCCGTCACCGTGTAGGATTTTCAAAGGCATACAGATTAGTTCGTATTCACCCGGTTTTATGGATGACAGATTCAAGCCTTCCACAACAACCATCCCTGCACCCAGAAGCTTCTTGTGGACCGGATGTTCAAACGGCGCATGGAAGCTCTCCACCGAAAGATAATCAACACCTACCAGCTTGATCTTGTTTTTCAATAGTACGTCCGCGCCCGTTACTCCAACGGAGATAAAATCTTGATCAAACTGCATGTTCCCGTTTTTCCAATGACGCGAATTGCTGGTCTTGAACAACACTCGCGAGTGCCCTTTGAGATCGATTCCCTTCAAATCCTCCGCTTCAATATTGATGGTCTTGGGCCTGACTTCAACGACGAGGCAGGGGCCGATGTAGAGATCAAGTGGAACCTGGTCGATGCCTTTGCCGTCGTCGATAAAGTGAAACGGCGCATCGGTATGTGTTCCGGTATGTGCTCCAATCTGCCACCGTGATACATTACAAGGATCCCCCTTTTTCATTTGAATAGGCAGTTGAATATCAACCTTGGGATCACCAGGCCACGTAACCAGATCATTTGAAATGGTCAAAGAAATATCATGAATTTTCATAGGTTCACCTATTTTATTTTCCAGGTGGTTCCTTCAGGTGTGTCTTCAATAGAAATTCCAATCGCCAACAGGCCGTCTCGTATTTGGTCGCTAAGGGCCCATTCTTTTCTTTTTCGGAGCTCCGATCTTAGGTCAAGAAGCACACCCATAATCTGTTCGTATTTCTTGGAAATACCTTCCGGCTTGGAAAGGTTTAGAAAACCGAGAATTTCATTCCATTCAAGAATTTGGTCGTGAGCCCGTTTGAGCACATAAACGGAAAAATCATTGAGTTTCTTGATGGAAACAATTTTCCCAAGGCTACCGAACAATTCAAAGACCTTGCTGAGAGCAGCCGCGGTATTGAAGTCATCATTCATGGCTTCATTGAATTCCGCTTGCCAACGGTCCAAATCGGACGAAAGTTTTTCAAGCTCCGGCAGAATTGTGTCCGTACCCAGTGATCCTCCGAGTGATTCTTTAAGGTCCAAGACCTGAACCAAGCGATTGAAGGTGGCCTCGAGTCTTTTGTGGGCTGTTTCCACATCACGCAAGTTCTCTTCGCTGTAGTTGAGGGGGCTTGCGTAGTGTTTCTGCATAAAGAAGATTCGAATAACCTCCGGTCTGAATCGTTTGAGCACGTCTCGGGCCAGCCAGAAATTACCCAACGATTTGGACATTTTTTCGTTGTCCACATTGAGGAACCCGAAGTGAACCCAGTACTTTGCAAAAGGCTGACCCGTTGCAGCTTCACTTTGAGCAATTTCATTTTCATGATGTGGAAATACCAGGTCAGCTCCGCCGCAATGGATATCCACCCGATCGCCCAGATGATGCAGACACATGGCCGAGCATTCAATATGCCAGCCCGGACGCCCTTTTCCCCAAAGGCTGTCCCATTCGGGTTCCCCGGGTTTTGACGCCTTCCACAACACGAAGTCCAGCGGGTTTTTCTTACGTTCATCCACATCAACCCTTGAACCGGAGATCAAATCCTCTGTTTTTTTCCCGGAAAGTTTGCCATACCCTTTGAACTTTGAAACATCGTAATAGACGCTCCCTTCAGATTCGTACGCGAATCCTTTCAAAATCAGCGTCTGAATCATGTTGATGATCTCGTCTACGTGTTCGGTGACCCTCGGCACCGCGTCCGGCATTTTGATCCCCATGCCGGCGATATCTTCGAAGAAGGCTTCGGTGTAGAGCTGATTTACTTCCGCAAACTCAAGTCCCTTCTTGTTGGCTTCGGCAATAATGCGATCATCGATATCAGTTATGTTCATCACATATTTCACCCGATAACCGGAATATTCAAGATAGCGACGAATCACATCCGACATGACAAACGTACGCGCATTGCCGATATGTATAAAGTTGTATACCGTCGGTCCGCACGTGTACATCAGCACCTCGTTGTCCTTCAGCGGCACAAAAGGTTCTTTGGAACGGGATAAGGTATTGTGGATCTTCAGGCTCATGATTTGTCTACGCAGCGACGAGTGTTCTTACTTGTTCATGAAACTCGGTTATCTTAAACGGCTTTGAAAAAACAAGGTCCGGATGGGTATCCGATATGCGATCATGAAGGCCATCCAGTGGATATCCGGTTCCAACGACAAATTTCCCTTTTTCATCCACCTTCCGAATTCTGCTGATCAAATCAAATCCGTTGGCGTCAGGAAGTCCGACATCAACAATATACAGATCAAAGTGCCTGTCCATTTCGACCAGTGCCAGCGCATCACGACCCGTCGAGGCAGTTACAACTTCAAATTCTGTGAATATATCGACGTAGAGATCTTGCACGGCTTCTTCGTCTTCGATGACCAGAATGCGCGGCCTGCTCATGCCTGGACCGGAGACTTGGGAATGCGGATAATGAACTTGGGCAGGTTGTCAGGAAACACCTCCACTTCCACTTGCTGGGCGCTCAGAAGTCGCAGGACGTTCGCTACTTCGAGATCATAAATGCTGAATCTGGCCTCCTCCGGAATTTTATCCAAGCGAGGATCCAGATTTGTCGACAACTCGTATACCGAATTGTCACCCGGGATCAGCTCCCGATTATCTTCAAGTTCAATATTGATAAACGTATCATCTTGGTATGTTCTCGCAATCAAAATTCGCTCTTCTTTGTCGCTTGTTGCCTTCATCGAGTTAACAATGAGATTATAGATGGCTTGACTAAAGTCCCGGTAGACGCCAATAATCGGTTTAATCGTGGGGTCGAGACGGAGCTCTTTCTTTACTTTGTGTTTGAAGAATAGACTGGATTCAAAAAAGCGAAATTCTTGTTCTACCAGTTTATTAATATCGATTTCCGTCTCTACGGTATTCATCTCCAGGGAAACTTTGTCCGCAAATCCGTGAATCAGAACGCTTGCGCGATCAACTTGAGCGACAATTTCATCCAATCCTTTACTCAGTTTCGCATGAAATTGCTCAATGTCCTGCTGAAGTTTAGTTTCAGATACCGCCGCACAGAGATGGGCGTTTTTGCGGATTTGATGAATCAGCAGTTCGGCACGGCCGCGGATGGTCCCCAAAGGTGTATTCAAATTATGGGCGACCCCTTGGAGAATCAGAGACATCGGAATGGATTGATAAAAATTGATTATATCCAGCAGTTTGTTCTCATCGATGGATCGGGCCGCGGTCTCTGCAAGAGTTTCCTGTTGAGCAATCTGACTTTGGAGTTTTTTACTGATATCTCTGAAAATCCCGTGAAACCCTGCCACGTGGCCCTCGGCGTTGCGCACCGGTTTGGCTGTCAACTCGATCAGCGTCGTGCTGCCGTCCTTCTTTTTCCAATCAAAAATACTTTTTTCGGCTTCCCCCCGGTGGCCCAGAATGGAGAGCAAAGAATCGTGATCATCCGGATTTGCATACAAGTCATCCATCGATACGCCAATCAAGCCCGCCTTGTCATTGTATTCAAGGATTTCGGCTGCCGCATGGTTGGCAAATACGATCTTGCTCAATGCATCAATAATAATGACGCCATCCTGCAAAGACTGGATGACTTCTTCAAATTGATTGCGAATTTCTTGAAGAGTAACTGTCATGACCGAAATAAAGAACCTATTATTACACGATCAACGAAATTATAGTCTTTTATTTTCTTAACTGCAAATCCTCGTTCGACTAACATGGATTCGATTTCCGGCGCCTGTCGATATCCGGATTCGAGAATCACGACCGAATTCCTATCCTCCACCAGCCATTCCGGTGCCAGCGAAACGATACGTTTATAAAAGTCAAGGCCCGTGGTTCCGCCATCGAGGGCTTCAACCGGCTCAAAAGAGCGCACTTCCGGTTCCAAATCCCCCAGTTCCCCGGTTGGGATATACGGTGGGTTCGACAAGATCAAGTCGAATGGACCACCCAGTTTGGAGACCGATCTCACAAGATTGACATCTCCTTCAACGAGCGTAACATCGCAATCCGATACAATTTGCTCGGCATTAAGCCGTGAGAGTTCAACAGCTTCTTTGCTTATATCCAGTCCGGTAATGGTGGCTGGGATCTGCTTGCTACGCAGATAGTACGCCATAGAAATTCCAATACATCCGCTGCCGATTCCGATATCGAGAATCTTTATCGGCTTGCTTCTGGATTCACAGATTGAAAGAGCAGCCTCGACAAGTAATTCCGTTTCTGGTCTGGGGATAAGGACGCCCGTACGAACTGTAAATGGAAGACCCATAAATTCAACAGATCCAACGATGTACTGTAACGGCTCACGTTTGACCCGTCGCTGAATAAGCGATTTGAATACGGCCAGTTCCGTCGCATTCAGGGGTCTGTCATGATTAACGTACAAGTCGAATCGTTTGAGCGAAAGGGTGTGGGCAAGCAGCCACTCACAATTGATTCGGGGTTCCGGCAGTCCTTTTTGTTCAAAATAAGTTGTGGTCCGCTCCATAAGATCGCGAACCGTCCAAATATGCTGTTTCAATCAGATGGTTTCCGCGGTCTGTTTTTCCCTGCCCGTAATGAACGGAAGGAAGTGGTAAACAAGGATGCCCGATTCACTAACCTGCATTTCGGCCAGATGTTTTTCCATACATCGGTTCAGCAAATGGTCCGCTTGTTCAATACTAATATTCAAACCAAGAGCGGCCTCCACCACGGTTAATTTACCAAAATTTCTCACGGCGAGTTTAAGCAACTCATCATTCAGACGATGTTCTTCTGCCATGGCCTGGTTCAGGTTCAGTTGTCGCAGTTTGAAAACACTCACAATTCCAACCAGAAGTGGCATGATCCCGCAAGACATCATAAGCCCGACCAGGATACTCAGGCTGGTCTTTTCGGCAGGATTTACTTCGGTGTATCTTCCCTGAAGTATATCGATAACGGACATCGGAAGCCAAAGCAGAAAATTGCCGAATCCGACAAATATCAAAATCCAGTAGATAGCCCTTCGAAATTTCATGCACGAAACCGATGGAAGTGATTGACCGGACCGTGACCCTTGCCGATTGAATAACTCTTCTTGATGGCAGAAGTAATGTACCGCTTGGCGCCTCGAAATGCGGAGGGCAGATCTGATCCACGTGCCAGGTAGGATGTAATCGCTGCGCTGAAGGTGCAGCCCGTACCGTGAGTATTTTTGGTGTTAAACCGTCCGGTTCGCAATACCAGAAACTCTTTCTTCCAGTACAATACATCCACGGCTTCACCCCGCAAATGACCGCCTTTTACGATCACGCTTCTCGGACCCATCGATGCAAGTAGCCGCGCAGCCGTTTTCATTCCCTCCAAGTCCGCTATCTTTAATCCCGTTAGTGCTTCGGCCTCAGGTATATTCGGCGTCAGGACAAACGCACAGGGGAGCAACTGATCGACGACCGTTTTGACTGCATTCGGAGAGAGTAACGAGTGGCCGCTCTTGGAAATCATGACAGGATCAACTACCAGTTTCTTGATTTGAAAAGGTTTCAATGTAGAGACCACAGTCCGGACAATATCTGGATTCGACAGCATGCCCGTTTTGATCGAATCTGCACCAATATCGGTCAGGACGGCTTCAATCTGGAGGGAAATGATACCCGGATCAATATCTTGAGTTCCGGAGACTCCGATGGTGTTTTGCGCGGTGATACTCGTGATAACACTGGAGCCGTAGACGCCATGTGCTGCAAACGTCTTGAGGTCGGCTTGAATACCCGCGCCCCCACCCGAGTCAGAACCCGCAATGGTCAGGGCACGAGGTCTTTTCATGAGGCCGGAGCGGTCGTTTCTTCGGTTGCTTTTTCCGGTCTTCGACAATCATACTCTATGCCCTTCCACACAAAAGTATCCAGTTGATAGTCTTTCAATTCCCGTCGGGCATAATCTTGGGCCATGCCTGATTGGATAAAGAAGTCTGTAATGTCGGCGTCTATGTGGTTGTCTTTGACCATGAAGCCAAGGATTTTGATACACTCGGAGATTTTCTTACCCGGTTTGTACGGCCGATCCGCTGCGGTCAGCGCTTCAAAGATATCAGCGACAGCCATTACGCGGGCCTGCGTGGACAACTGCTCTGCTTTCAATCCTAGCGGGTAACCGGTACCATCCAGTTTTTCATGATGGCCGCCGGCCCATTCGGTGACCCTGCTTAGCTTCTTGGGCCAAGGCAGTTTTTCCAACATCTTGATCGTCAAGACGACATGATTTTGAATTACGATCCGCTCTTCTTCAGTCAGTGTGCCTCGTTTGATCGACAAATTGTATATTTCATTTTCAGTCAACAGATCCGTTTCTTGACCCTCGAGCATAATCTTTTGCATACCGATCTGCTTCAAACGCTCGATCTTTTCGGGTTCCATGAATTCACCGCCGATATTACTGACCTTGATGAAGGCTGCATCGTCATCAATTTGTTTGATGCGTTCGTCATATTCTCTTTTCAATTCCCGCATCTTTTTGGCTTTGTCTTTTGATCGGCTCGAAGACAGCTTTGTGCGATTAATTTCATACTTAAGAGCAATGTCCCTCTTCAGGATCTCAAACTTGGCAAGCACCGTGTGGATTCGATCATATATCGTTTCCAATTTGGTCGCTTTGTCCACGACAAATTCTGGCGTGGTGATTTTTCCAATGTCATGCATCCAGCCCGCAATACGAAGCTCGTTGTGCTCATCTTCGTTCATCTTGAATGCGCGCCACTTTTCCAGTTCCGAATCACTCATTCCCCTGGCGATCTGCTGGGTGAGCTCTGCCACGCGCCGGATGTGACCGCCGGTGTAAGGTGATTTTTCGTCGATCGCGCTTGCAATAACCTGGATGAATGAATCCAACAGATTGCTAAGGTCATGAATAAGTTGGGTATTCGTGATCGCCACGGCCGCCTGCGAAGCCAACGATTCGATGAGCTCTTGGTAATCGTTTGAAAAAGGAATGACAACCCCTTGAGGATCTGTGCAGTTTAACAACTGTAAAACACCAATGATCTCATCCTCGTGGTTTCTCATCGCAACGACCATCATTGACTTTGAACGATATCCGGTATTCTTGTCGAATGCCTTTGTGCCCTGAAAATCGAATCCTTCCACTTCGTATACGTCCGCAATATTGACGGTTTGACCGGACAGTGCCACATGCGCGGATACCTGCTGCTCGTTCTTGGTACCGTCGTCTTTGTATAATTTGACATTCGGAAAGGGAATAGCCTTACCGCTCGTTCCACCCATCTTGAAATTCAAAGAGCGTGTTTGCAAAATCTTGAATGCTATACTCCGCTCATCCGGAGCCATGATATACAACGTGCCTCCGTCCGCACCGGTAAAATCCATTGCCTCTACAACAATCATTTCAAGAAGGGCATCCAGATTGCGTTCGGCGGAGAGGGCGGAACCAATACGGGTCAATTTTTTGTTGACGGAAAGTTCTCGTTCCATGAAGTTCTTTACGAGCGTGACGATGGACTCCTTCG
>JAGQUY010000250.1 GCA_020438245.1 Bacteroidota bacterium | reverse complement strand
GACAGAAGCAGAAGCGAGGGTTGCCTCTGAACTTTTTTTGTTGACCTCCAAGCCGGTGTTATTCATCTGCAATGTCAGCGAATCAGAAGTGCACACTGAAAATGCCCATGTCAAGAAGGTCAGGGAGATTGCGGAGCAAGAAAATGCACGTGTCGTTGTAATTTCCGGAAAAATAGAATCGGAAATCGTGGAGCTGCCGAAGGATGAGCGCACTGATTTCTTGGATAGCCTCGGCCTCAAAGAGCCCGGTCTGCACTCGCTGATTCGAGAAACATACACACTGCTGGACCTGATCAGTTTTCTGACTGCAGGACCAGAGGAAGTACGGGCCTGGACGATACCGCGCGGAACCAAAAACCCGCAAGCCGCCGGAACGATTCACTCTGATTTCGAACGCGGATTCATCTGCGCGGATGTGATCTGGTGGGAAGACTTTATCAAACTGGGATCTGAAGCCGCCTGTAAAGAAAAAGGATTGGTTCGTACGGAAGGAAGAGACTATATTGTCAAAGACGGCGATGTGATGCACTTCAAATTTAATGTCTGAGCATGCGAGAAATTACGGTTCACCTGGGCGAACGAAGTTATGCCATTCAAATCGTCCATCATGATCTCGATCGACTGACCCAGTTTCTTCATACCGAATACAGATACTCGACCTGGTTTGTCGTAACCAACGAATCCATATTCTCCCTATATGCGAACGAACTCAAACAGCTGACTGCCGACAAGCGTTACCATTTCATTCTTATCCCCGATGGGGAATCCCATAAGACCCTTGATACCGTGGACAAGGTATATACCGAGTTGATTCAACGGAATGCCGATCGAAACGCAGTCATCGTCGGACTCGGAGGCGGAGTGATTGGCGATCTTGCGGGATTTGTGGCTGCGACGTACATGCGGGGTATTCCCTTGATCCAGGTACCGACAACGCTCCTGGCCATGGTTGACAGTTCAGTCGGGGGGAAGGTCGGAGTCAACCATACACTCGGAAAGAATCTGATCGGCGCGTTCTATCAACCGCGATGCGTTATCGCAGACACTCGATTTCTCGAAACACTGCCTTCCAGAGAATTGCTTGCCGGCCTTTCGGAAATCATCAAGTACGGTCTGATTGCGGATGTTGAACTTTTCGAGTGGGCCTCCGAACATTGGGAAAAATTTCTTGCCTGTGAGCCTGAAACGCTGGAAAAGGCGGTAACCCGTTCGTGTGAAATCAAAGCGGTCGTCGTCGAGCGGGATGAAATGGAAGGAAGTCTTCGCATGATCTTGAATTTTGGTCATACGTGGGCCCACGCTTTCGAGAGTCTTTCAGACTATCTGCTATTCAGTCACGGAGAAGCGGTAATGATGGGGATGATGGGCGGTACGAAACTGAGTCACCTCAGAGGTTACCTCGACGATTCGGACCACGGACTTATTCAGTCAACTCTTAATGCTATTGCCGCACGCATGGTGACACCGGAAATGAAATTGTTTTTCGACAAAATCACTTGGGACGAATTTGATCACCAGACGCGCATAGACAAGAAAGCCTCAGGCGGCAGGGTAAAATGGGTACTGCTCAATCAAATCGGACAGGCCTCCGTTGAATCGGTCCCGCCTGAGATGGCCGAGGAAGCCTTCAATTTTCTAAAATATACGATTGCCTCTTTCGAATGAGCGAACGACTTTCTCTTCCGTTATTTCCCCTGGGGGTTGTCCTGTTTCCGGATATGCCGCTACCTTTGCACATCTTCGAAGAGCGATATAAACTCATGATCGGAGAGTGTATACAGGCGGAAAAACCTTTCGGCGTTGTTTACTATACCGGTGAAAACTTCTATCGCGTCGGATGCACGGGAATGATTCGAAAGGTCGTAGAGACTTTCGACGACGGAAGGATGAACATTCTGGCCGAGGGGGTTGAACGATTTATTATTCATCAAATCGACAGTACCCGTCCATATCTTTTAGGTCAGGTTGAAATGGCGGACGATGTGGAAGAGGAGCACCCGGCAGAGTTGAAAGACCTCGCCGCAGCTGCTGCTGCGCTGTACAAGGAAATACTGCCGACGCCGGCGAGAGACAAGCGTATGGAGCTTGTCGAACAGTTGACACCAAAAACATTGTCCTTTCTGATAGCTGCAAGTGCCGGATTCAGCCTGAATGAAAAGCAGGCGTTTCTTGAGATGTTTTCCACTGCGGAACGTTTAAGGAAAGCAACCTCTGCCATGAGACGGATGTCGGAACGCCAACGAACAACCAAGGAAATCGAGGGAATTATCAGCGGCAACGGCTATATCCATAACAAACCCTTCTGATGGAGCCAAACCCCGTGGCAACACCCCCATCCGGATGGGCCAGGATTTTCAAATCCCAGCAAGCCGGCATCGCTGCATTGTTTGTGACACTGGCAACCCTGCTGAGCACAATCCTCGGACTTGTTCGAAACAAAGTAATGGCCCACTACTTCGGCGCCAGTCTCGAAACCGATATTTACAATTTCGGCATAACCATCCCCGATTCACTCCAAAGCATCCTTATCATGGGAGTCACGGCATCTTCGTTCATTCCCATTTATGCGGAATATGTTGCCAATCATACTCGCGAAGAAGCCAATCGTTTGGCCAGCAACTTTCTCAATGCCACACTTCTTGCTTTTACCGGAATCTGTATTGTCGTTGGAATCACCATGCCTTTCCTTACCGACCTTTGGCTTGGAGACATTCCGGCAGAATCCAAACTTCGGGTGATTTTTATCACGAGACTGTTCTTGGTTTCCCAGATAGCCTTTGCACTCAGTAAGATTCTGAGCGGGATTCTGCAAACCCACAAGCACTTCACGGCCTATGCACTTGCATTGCTTGTCTACAACCCGGCCATCATTCTGGGTATGGTGTTGTTCCACGGAGCTTTGGGGATCGAATCGGCGGCGTACGGAGCGGTTTTCGGAGCCTGCCTGGTTGTCATAGTGAATGTGGTCGATAGCCTCGGCACGGAGTACCGGCATCAGCGTTTGATCGACTTCAGGCATCCTGGGTTCGTTGAAATTTATAAGCTGGCAATACCCAACTTCCTCAACATGGGACTCCTTCAGACGGTCTTCATCGCCTATTCCAAGATTTCCGTCGACCTGCCTGCCGGAAGTTACAGTGCTTTTCGTTACGCGCTGGACTTCGAGAGTTTTCCGGTCAGCGTTTTCGGCATCTCCTTTGTAACGGCCATATTCCCTTACCTGGCCGAGAACGCAAGCCGAAAAAACTATGTCAATTTCAATTACAACATTCAAAATTCCATCCGGCAGATTCTCTACCTCACTCTGCCGGCCGGAGTCGGCATGGCCATTCTGTCGAACGAGATCATCGGTCTCATTCTGGGAGGTGGACGATTCGGGCAGGCTGAGATCGAAATGACGTCTGGCATTCTGTTTTTCTATGCCATGATCGTTCCCCTGGAAAGTCTATGGTATTTGTTTGCACGTGCGTTCTATGCAACCAAGGACACTTGGACACCCTTTTGGTATCGTCTCGCCGGTACCGTGGTCAATCTGTTCATAAGCGTTCTATTGGCACCTCGTCTCGGCCCATCGGCCTTTTCTCTGGGCCTGCTTATTGCGTTTTCCATACAGATTGTGCTCTTTGTTTTCGGCCTGAAACGAAAGGTGGCGGAATTCGACATTCGGATGGCCTTGATTACGTCCGGGAAACTCTTGGGTTGCTCTCTCGGAATGGGGGTTGTCGTGTGGGCCGGTGTTACTTGGATGGATGACCGGCCCTGGATACTGGCAAGAACCATTCGAATGCAGTATCTTATCAAGACGCTGATCGGCATGGGTATTGGCGCGTCGGTCTATTTTGTGTTAACAATCGTTTTCAAGTGCGCAGACTTTTCAGTACTGGGCCGGGTAGTTGACAGGGTATTGGGAAGAAATAAGAAATCAGACAATTCATGAAGCACATCCTTATCGTCGACGACGAAAAGAACATACGACGCAGTGTGGAGATGATTCTGAAGGAGGATCATCATGAAATTTTCTCCGCCGAAAACGGAAAAGAGGCGCTTGAACTCGTTCAGAAAGAGACCATTCATTTGGTCTTTCTGGATCTTCTCATGCCCGACATGAACGGCATCGAGGTCTTGAAGCAAATCAAAGAGAGCAGTCCTGATACAACGGTATTAATGATGAGCGGTCACGGAACGATCGAACACGCTGTGGAGGCGGTAAAACTGGGCGCTTACGACTTCATCGAAAAGCCGCTCACGAAGGAGAAGGTCCTCATCAGCGCCAGAAATGTTCTCGAACGTGCTTCCCTCCGCGCTGAAAATCGTGTGCTCAAGAAAGAATTGGCGAGAAAGTTCACCATGATCGGCGAGAGCCCTGCAATGCAGGATATCAAAAATCAGATCATGAAGGTGGCGCCCACGCAGGCACGAATGCTTATTCTGGGTGAAAGCGGTACGGGAAAAGAGCTGGCGGCGAGGGCCATTCACGATCAAAGCCCTCGGGCAGGAAAAGCATTTGTAAAGGTCAACTGTGCGGCCATTCCAGAGGAGCTGATCGAATCCGAATTGTTCGGTGCTGTCAAAGGTGCGTACACCGGCTCCGTGGCAGACCGGGATGGCCGTTTTGTTCAGGCACATCTGGGAACGATTTTTTTGGACGAGATCGGCGACATGAGCCTTAAAGTTCAAGCCAAGGTTTTACGAGCCCTGCAGGAAGGTGAATTTGAAAAAGTGGGGGGTAACAAAACCCTCAAGGTGGACGTGCGTGTTCTGGCCGCAACCAACAAAGACTTGAAAGCAGAAGTACAAAAGGGCCTGTTCCGCGAAGATTTGTATTTTCGACTGAATGTTGTTCCCCTTGTCATGCCGCCGCTAAGGGCCAGAAAATCGGATATCCCAAAACTTGTCGACTACTTTGTTCAGTTGTGTTGCGAGGAAATTGGCGTCAAACCGAAATCGTTCTCCTCAGAAGCCATTAAGAAGATGATGGAGTATTCGTGGCCCGGAAATATCCGTGAAGTGCGAAACGTGGTTGAACGTATGATGATCCTGGCTGCCGGAGACGTGGTCCAGCCGGAAGAACTCCCCACTCAGTTTTCGGAAAGCGAGCCGGCCTACCAACCAAATTGGTCAGAACACAAAACCCTTAAGGATGTCAAGGAAGCCGTCGAACGATCTCACATCATTCGGGTGCTTGAAAAGACGAACTGGAATGTAACGAAAGCCGCACAGGAATTGGATGTGGAAAGAACCAATCTTCACAAAAAGCTAAAATACTATGATATCAATACGGAAAAGAAGGGGGACTCGGAGGGAAATTAGTTCTACTTGTAGTAGCGATGGACTACAAACAGAGTCGCCCAGAAAAGAAGGGTTACCGAAACAAGCAGAATAAAGGGTACGATGTCGTTGAAATTTTCAAACATGGTTAGTCCAGAAAGCAAGGAATCCATCCAATGAGATACGATATTTTACACACAACATATAAGAACGGTCATTTATCATGAAAAAACTCTTAGCCTTTGTTTTTACATTATTTACAGTCGGATGCGCCAGCCAAATGTCTTTACGCGATCTGCCCGAGAATCCGGCAATACCCGAGGTCCGGGTCCTACTGCAAAAAGGGACTACCGCGTCCGTTTCGGCCAGTACCGCATTTGCAATCAAGGAACAAGCCTCTCAAAAGGATATCCTGTACGTTTCTGCCGGTCAGGCAGTTGAGCTGAAGCGTGCGCAAGATAAAGTCGAAGTTTTTGATGCTCAAGGCAAATCTTGGGGATCGCATGACAAGGTACTGTTTACTTCCTTGCAAAGCGATGTAAGCTACTCTGTTTCAGGTAATAGGTACCGCGGTTCCCTGACGGCGTATGTAAAAGACGGCGCGTTGCAGCTGATCAACGTGTTGAGCATGGAACGATACCTGATGGGCGTTGTTCGAAATGAGATTGGTGATCTTTCCAGCGATCAGCTTGACGCGGCCAAGGCGCAAGCCATTGCCGCACGGACGTACGCCGTTCGTTACAAGAACAAATACACCGACTACGACTATGTCAGCGATGTGCAGGATCAGGTTTACAAAGGCGTTTCCAGCGAAAGCCCGATTACAAATCAGGCTGTTTTTGAAACGAT
>JAGQUY010000249.1:6032-9288 GCA_020438245.1 Bacteroidota bacterium | reverse complement strand
CCCATGTCCGCGTAGAGCGCTTCGCCGCCCGTCACACACAGCACCACGGATCCCAAAATGATCATCGACGATTCTACCCCCTGCTCAAATAGAAACCGGGCTCCGTACAATGGATTCAACGCTATAAATACGTATGGATGTTTGATCAGATGCGGAATCGCCAGCAGAATCAGAACCGTGAACCACAGAAGCATGATCGGTCCGAAGAAACGCCCGATTTTTTCAGTACCCTGACGCTGGATCAGAAAAAGGCCTATCAAAATGCAGATCGTGATGGGAATGACCGCCTTGGTGAGCGCGGGTGTAATCACTTCGACGCCCTCTACGGCCGATAGAACAGAGATCGCGGGCGTGATCAAGCCGTCGGCGTACATCAAACACGCTCCGAAAACCAACGCCGCCGTCATGACTTTGGCGCTGGTCCGAAATACGACCGATCTCTTGATGATACCGATCAAAGCAAATTCACCGCCTTCCCCTCGATTATCGGCACGCAGCATGAATGCGAGATACTTGATGCTGACGACGATCGTCAAGCTCCAAAAAAAGAGGGATAAGGCGCCAAGAACGTGAGGTTCGCTGGCCGCCATGGGGTGGTGACCGAAGAAGACTTCTCTTAACGCGTAGAGCGGAGAGGTACCGATGTCGCCGTATACCACGCCAAGTGCACCGAAGGCCAGTGCCAACGTTCGTTTTTTGCCGGGGCTATGGTTTGAGTCCATGAATTCTTTGCTGGAACTTAAAAGACGTTACCGGCCGACGATATCTCAGACGGCGAGTCTCCTCATCTCCAATTCAAAATCAACGATCTCTTTGATCTGGTGAAGAAACCAGGGATCAATAAAACAAATCTCATGGATTTCCTCTACGGTCATACCTATCTGGAGGGCGTGTCGAATGGAAAATATTCGCTGTGCGTTGGGCGTCCTTAGCGAATGAACAATGTCCGCGCGCATGGCGGCAAGAACCTCTTCGGAGGCGATCGTCAAATCGACCGTATCCTTGCCATCGGCGCCCAGCCCAAAACGGCCCGTCTCCAGGGAGCGCAATGCTTTTTGCAGGGATTCTTTGAAGTTGCGGCCCATGGCCATGGCTTCCCCGACCGACTTCATCTGAACACCCAGCGTTGTATTTGCGCCCGGAAACTTCTCGAAGTCCCATCTCGGAATTTTGGTTACCACATAGTCAATCGTCGGTTCAAACGATGCAGGCGTCTTTTTGGTGATGTCGTTGGGTATTTCGTCGAGCGAATATCCCACGGCAAGTTTTGCTGCAATCTTGGCGATCGGAAATCCGGTGGCCTTGCTTGCCAGGGCGGAACTCCGGGACACCCGAGGATTCATCTCGATCACGATCATATCGCCGTCCTTCGGGTTGATGGCAAACTGGATGTTGGAACCGCCCGTATCCACACCGATTGTACGAATGACCTTGATGGCGGCATCCCTCATTTTTTGATACTCTTTATCTGTAAGCGTTTGAGCAGGCGCCACGGTAATGGAGTCGCCGGTATGAACACCCATGGGGTCAAAGTTTTCAATCGAACAAATGATGACCACGTTGTCCTTGCAGTCGCGCATCACTTCGAGTTCGTATTCTTTCCAACCGATAACCGATTCCTCCACCAGAACTTCACTGATGGGACTTGCCGCCAGCGCCTTGGCGATCAAATCGTTATACTCGTCGACGTTGTACGCCACCGCGCCGCCGCTGCCGCCAAGCGTAAACGACGGACGCAGGATCAGCGGATAGGCAAGCTGTTCTTCCACCTCCAACGCTTCATGAATGTCTTTTACAAAGAATCCTTTGCAAACCTTCAAGTCGATATTCTCCATGGCCGCTTTGAACAGCTCACGGTCTTCGGCGGTTTGAATGGACTCAAATTTGGCGCCGATCATTTCCACACCGTATTTATCCAGGATTCCCAGTTTGACAAGATCTACGGCAGTATTGAGCGCGGTCTGACCACCCATGGTTGGGAGAATCGCATCCGGCCGCTCCCGTTCGATGATCTTTTCGACCATGGTCGGAGTAATCGGTTCGATGTAAACCCGGTCTGCCATTTCCGGGTCGGTCATTATCGTGGCAGGATTGCTATTGACGAGAATGACCCGATAGCCCTCTTCCTTCAACGCCCGGCAGGCCTGGCTCCCCGAATAGTCAAATTCACACGATTGGCCGATCACAATGGGACCGCTGCCGATCAGCAATATAGATTTCAGGTCGGTTCGCTTGGGCATGATGTTAGATGCAAATCCGGGTCGACATGATCAATTGTTGTTCTCTTCTTCCGAGAAATTCACTTCGGCTCCTTCGCCATTCATAGCGGAAACATCCACCGGTATGGGCATGGTCTCGTTGCAGGTCATACACAGCAGAAAATCTCCTTTACGTTTCGAGATCTTTTTCACCATAAAGGGAGCGCTGCAGTTCGGACAGATCTGTGTAACCGGCTCATTCCAGGAAACAAAATCACAGTTGGGGTAGTTGGCACATCCGTAGAAAAATTTTCCGTATCTGGACTTCCGCCGAACCACATTACCGCCGTCCTTAGGACATACGATGCCTTCGACAATATCGAGGATGGGCTTAGTAGTCTTGCACGTCGGATAATCCGAACAGGCCATAAATCTGCCGTAGCGGCCGATCTTGATGACCATGGGTTTGCCGCAATTGGGGCATTTTTCATCGGTCATTTCCGGCTCGGCCGACTCGCCCTCTTTGAGAATCTTCTTGATGTTCTTGCAGTCCGGATATCCCGAGCAGGCCATGAATTTTCCGTACCTGCCCCATTTGATGATCATCGGTTTTCCGCAAAGGTCGCAGACCTCGTCGGTCTTTTCCTGCATCGATTCTTTCACTTCCGCCTTCTTCGATTCCACGACCTTCATGTTCTTCGCAAATTCCTGATAGAAGTCTTCCATGACACGCATGTAGGTCAGTTGGCCGTCTTCGATCTTGTCCAACTCTTCTTCCATTGCCGCGGTGAATTTCACGTTGAACAGGTCGGAAAAATAGTTTGAAAGAATATGGTTCACCGATTTCCCCAAGTCGGTAGCGTAAAGTTTTCGCTCCCGCAATTCGACATATTCCCGGTCTGCAATGGTGCCGACCATCATGGCGTAGGTACTGGGACGCCCGATGCCCAGATTGTCCAATTCCTTGATCAGCGAACTCTCAGTGTACCGCGCCGGCGGCTTGGTAAAGTGCTGCTCCGGAATCAGATCAAGTAAGTTGAGTTTGTCACCAACTTTCG
>JAGQUY010000249.1:0-6021 GCA_020438245.1 Bacteroidota bacterium | reverse complement strand
CGCGGATTTTCATCGCCCTCGTCGTCGCCATTATCTTTCTTGTCTCCTTCGTCGCGGCCCTCCTCATACACCTGAAGGAAGCCGTTGAACTTGATGATCGATCCGGTCGCGCGAAACAGGTACTCTTCGGCTTCGACATCGATGGTCGTCTGGTCCATGATGGCGGGCATCATCTGCGAAGAGACGAACCGGTTCCAGATCAGTTCATACAGCCGCAGTTGCTGAGGCGTCAAATATCGTGCAACCACTTTGGGTGCATACTTCATGTTGGTCGGCCGCACCGCTTCGTGCGCGTCCTGCGTGTTGGCTTTCTTGGTCTTGAAAACATTGGGCGTTTCGGGCAGGAAATCTTTCCCATAGGTGCTGTATACAAATTCCCGCACGGAAGTCAGAGCCACATCGGCCACGCGCGTCGAGTCTGTCCTCATGTACGTAATAAGACCGTTGAGGCCTTCGTCCCCGAGTTCAATGCCCTCATATAATTGTTGGGCCAGCCGCATGGTGTTTTTCGGGGAAAATCCGCATTTCCGGGAAGCTTCCTGCTGAAGCGAACTGGTCGTGAACGGGGGGGAAGGATTTCTTTTTGCTTCCCGCTTCCGGATATCCTTGACGGAAAATTTTTTCTTGCGAATGTCATCGACGAATGCCGTTGCCGTGTCGCCCCGTTCGATCTGCGGCTTCTTTCCGTCGATCGAGTGGAGAGCGGCTACGAATGGATCGGATTGGGCAGATTCGAGCTTGGCATGAATGCTCCAATATTCCTGCGCGACGAAGGCATCGATCTCCGCCTCGCGTTTGCAAACCAGCTGCAACGCAACCGATTGCACTCGACCGGCGGAAGTACCGCGGCGAAGCACAGTCCACAGGAAGGGGCTGACCTTGTAGCCGACAATCCGATCGAGGGATCGGCGTGCCTGCTGCGCCCGAACCAGTTTGTCATCTATTCGGCCCGGGTTGGCCATGGCTTCTGCCACACCCGATTTCGTGATTTCATTGAAGAGTACACGATGGATCTTCTTGTTGTGTTTTTCGATCTCTCCTGCAATATGCCAGGCAATGGCCTCGCCTTCCCGGTCCGGGTCGGTGGCAATAAAGACTTCCTGCGTCGAGGCGGCCAGCGTTTTGAGTTTGCGGATAACGTCCTGCTTCCCGTCGATGATCCGGTATTCCGGCTCGTAGCCGTTCTCCAGATCGATCCCGAGTTTGCTGGACGGAAGATTTTTGATGTGACCAACGGACGCCTCCACATAAAACTGTCGGCCCAGATATTTATTGATGGTCTTCGCCTTGGCGGGAGATTCCACGATCACCAGGGACTTGTCTCCCCGTTTGATCGATTCGTCTATTTCAATTTCAATGTGGTCTTTTACCGTCTTGGAACGCCGGTAGGTGGCACGTCCACCGGACCTGCCCCGTGTTTTGGAGGCTTCGGCCTTTGGAGCCTCAGCTGCAACAACCGGGATGTCCTCTTTTTTCTTGGCAACTTTTTTGGCAACTTTTTTCTTTTTTGCCGTGGTCGCTTTGGATTTGGCGGGTTTGGTCTTTGAAGATTTCTTCTTCTCTGCCATTGAGTCTCTTTCGGTTCATTACCATCTAACCTTCGTATCAATAGGGAGTTAGATGACCAAAATCATTGTTTTTCTGCACTTTTTTTGCAAAAAAGTGTTTCAATTTATCAAAATTGCATGGAAATGCAAGATAATTGAAAGCACTCGGCCTCGCAAGGTCTGCATGGACAAGCACACGAAACATAAATATCTTTGAAATCGACGGTCAACTTGAGTATTTTTTTGATATATATTGAACACTCTGGCCCGACTTATACTACCAACGGAGGAGATCATGGACGTTCCAACCTATGTTAAGAATCAGGAATTAATCAATTGGGTAAAAGAAACTGCCGATCTTTGCAAACCCGACAAGGTCGAATGGTGCGACGGATCGCAGGAAGAGTATGACCGCTTATGTGAGTCGCTTATCAAGAGCGGCACTTTTAAGAAACTGAACCCGGCCAAGAAGCCCAACTCGTACCTCGCCTTTTCCGATCCCGGAGACGTGGCCAGGGTAGAAGACCGTACCTTCATCTGCAGCTTGCGAAAAGACGACGCAGGCCCGACCAATAACTGGGTTGATCCGAAAGAAATGAAACAGACCATGCATAAGCTCTATGACGGCTGCATGAAGGGCCGGACGATGTTTGTTATTCCTTTCAGCATGGGGCCTGTCGGAAGCGCCATTTCGCATATCGGCATTGAAATTACCGATTCGGCATACGTCGTGGTTAATATGCGCATCATGACGCGAATGGGAAAGAAAGTCATCGAGACTCTGGGCAACGGACGATTCGTGAAAGCCCTCCACTCGGTCGGAGCTCCGTTGGCTTCTGGACAGAAGGATGTGCCGTGGCCCTGCAACAAGGAAAAATATATTGTCCATTTTCCTGAGGAACTTTCCATCATGTCGTATGGCAGCGGATACGGCGGAAATGCCCTGCTGGGGAAAAAATGTTTTGCACTCCGTATCGCTTCCGTCATGGCACGTAACGAGGGCTGGCTCGCTGAACACATGCTCATTCTCGGTGTGGAATCTCCGGAAAAACAAAAAACCTATGTGGCCGCGGCATTTCCCAGCGCCTGCGGAAAAACTAATTTCGCCATGCTGATTCCGCCCAAGGATCTCTCGGGTTGGAAAGTAACCACGGTCGGTGATGACATTGCATGGATCAAACCCGGCGCCGACGGACAATTGTACGCCATCAATCCCGAAGCGGGGTACTTCGGAGTAGCTCCCGGCACCAATGAAAAAACCAATCCAAATGCGATGGCGTCCCTATCCAAGAATGCCATCTTCACGAATGTTGCGCTTACCGCGGACGGAGATGTTTGGTGGGAAGGGCTGACCGACAAGGCTCCCGCCGGTCTGACCGATTGGCATGGCAAGCCGTTCGATCCGGCCGCCGGAAAACCCGCCGCCCACCCGAATGCACGTTTCACGGCACC
This sequence comes from Bacteroidota bacterium, assembly GCA_020438245.1. Taxonomy (GTDB): domain Bacteria; phylum CLD3; class CLD3; order SB21; family SB21; genus JAGQUY01. The sequence continues at coordinate 3,022 of JAGQUY010000249.1, read as the reverse complement.
GGCCAACCAATGTCCCTGTATCGATTCCGATTGGGAGAATCCAAACGGGGTACCTGTGAAAGCATTCATTTTTGGCGGACGCCGTGCAACTACGGTACCGCTCGTCTATCAGGCGGTGAACTGGAACTTCGGTGTTTATATGGCGGCCACAATGGGTTCCGAAACTACCGCTGCTGCAGCCGGCGCTGTAGGGCAGGTTCGCCGCGATCCGTTTGCCATGTTGCCCTTTATGGGTTACCACGCCGCCGACTATTTCAACCATTGGCTCAACTTTGGACGGCACATCCCCAATCCGCCGCGTATATTCGGCGTCAACTGGTTTCGCAAAGGCACCGACGGCAAGTTCCTTTGGCCCGGCTATGGAGACAACATGCGCATCCTGAAATGGATCGTTGAACGCGTGCAGGGTAAGACAGCGGCCGTGGAAAGTCCGTTGGGCTGGGTGCCTCAGTACACCGATATCGACTGGACCGGGTTGAAATTCTCCGTTGACGATTTTAACAGCGTTATGTCCGTCGACCGGGAGGCATGGAAACAGGAAATCATGTCGCATCAGGAGTTGTTTATCAAACTCTATGATAAACTACCCAAAGAATTCATCTGGATTCGCGAGTTGATCCTGTCGTCCCTGTGGCGTTCACCCGAAAAATGGCAGCTTGCCGAAGAACGCGTATAAAAACCACCTTTTCTGTACCGGGGGCTGTTGAACGAAGTTCGACAGCCCTTTTTGTTTGAGGATAGAAAAGTCTTTCATTCCTGAGTCATTATTCGTTATGCTGAAAAAAGCCCACAGCCAACTATGAATGGATTTCCATGAAGATTAATAAAAATGCGGTCGTTACGGTCGACTACGTTTTACGAGGTGACGATGGCCTAGTAATAGACAGTTCCGCGAATCACGACGGTCCACTCAGCTATATTCATGGAATCGGTGCCCTGGTTCCGGGCTTGGAAGCGGCTCTTGAAGGAATGGAAAAAGGAGGCACGATTTCAACCCGTTTGGAACCCGCGGATGGCTATGGAGAGTGGAAGCAGGAATTGCTCGCGGAGGTACCCAGAGAACGATTCGAAGGCGTTACCGACCTGGCCGTTGGTATGCAATTTCAAATGGGAACGCCGAACGGTCATTTCACCGTCACCGTCACCGAAATCTCCGATTCGATGGTTAAAGTCGACGGCAATCATCCGCTGGCCGGCGTCGCGCTGAATTTTGAAGTGGATGTGTTGGACATTCGAGAAGCCACTGCTGAAGAGCTTGAACATGGACACGTTCACGGACCGGGAGGGCATGAATCATGAGTTGGCCCTTAGATCCTGACCGGCACCGGCTGAAGACCGGATAATTCAGCTATGAGCTCGTCAATGGCCGCTTCAAAATTCTTGAGCGTCTCTTCCGCGTAGGGCTGAAAGTCGATGTTGATCTTTCGATATTCCCGTCTCAGATCGCTTACCACCCGATCGCGGTAAGCCGCAAGTTCATCGAGTCGCGGCTTGATCTCTGTCGCGGCAATATCTTCAAGACGTTTTTGGGCTGTCTCAGAAAGCTTCGACAGATATTTCTTGAATTCGTCCACCGCAATCGCCTCGCGTGTCATTTTGATAAAATGGTGACCTTTTACGGACAACGCGATCGCTTCTCCGATCAGGGTGGGACGGGTCATGACCACGCGAAGAATGAATTTCATATACCGATACCCGTACGATGAAAAGGTTTGACGAATCAGCGACAAAACCAGCGCCCGGATTTCCGAAGTCCCGATCCGGCGTTTGAATGTTCCGCGGGGCTGCAGATTCTTTATCAAGGTCGCACACCTTGCAAAATAGCGGTCCGGTCGGTACAGCTGGCTTATTACTTCCCGGTAGCCATCCAGCAGTTTTTTCAAATCCATGACGGGTTTGAAATTCATTCGCAGGTCATGAGTATTGCCGCCAAACGACTCGCCAACGAGCCTACCTTCCTTCTTGAGTCTCCTGAAAAGTGCAGTATTGGGCAAGGCGGTCAGCAAGCCGACCATCGCGGACGGAATACCCGATTTCTGTATGAATTCGATTTGTCGTTCAAAAATGTCATCCGGATCGTTGTCGAATCCGACGATGAATCCTCCGGTGACTTCCATACCGTGTTTTTGAATTTCGTGAACACCTTGGAGCAGATCGGATTTCAGATTCTGCAATTTATGCGTTTCCTTCAGTGCCTCTTTGGAGGGCGTCTCAATTCCGAGAAAAACCATGTTGAATCCCGCGTCAACCATCAGATTCATAAGCTCCGGATCCGATGCAAGATTGACGCTGGCTTCGGTGAAAAAACCGAACGGGAAGTTGTTCTTGTTTTGCCAACGTTCGACCGCCGGAAGCAGTTCTTTTACCAGCTTCTTGTTGCCGATAAAATTATCGTCGACAACAAACAGCGATCCGCGGAATCCATGCTGATAGACGCTGTCCAATTCGGCTACAAATTGCTCCGGCGTCTTCGTACGCGGCGTATTTCCAAACATGGGAACGATATCACAAAACTCGCACGAATACGGACAGCCCCGGGAATACTGCAGGGCCATGGAAGCATAGTGTTTTATTTTGAGCAGGTCGAAACGGGGCACCGGAGTCTTGGTCACATCCGGTTTTGTTTCGTCTGTATACAGCTTTTTTGGACAGCCGGCTTCAAAATCCCTAATAAACATTGGTAATGTCACTTCGGCTTCATTAAGAATAAAGTGATCAACGCCTTTCAGGGCCCCGGGGTTACTTGTCGGCAGCGGTCCACCTGCTACAATTGGTCTCCCCAGCCTATTGCACCGCTCAATGACTTTTTCAAGCGATGGCTTCTGAACAATCATCGACGAAGTCATTACAAGGTCGCACGCAACGATGTCGGCGTCACGCAATGGAGTCGTATTCATATCCACCAACCTGACATCGTACTCTTCCGGCAGCATGGCCGCGATGGTGATCAATCCTAACGGCGGAAGGGAAGCTTTCTTGCCGATAAAGCTGAGCGTGTATCGATAACTCCAGTACGTGACCG
>JAGQUY010000248.1 GCA_020438245.1 Bacteroidota bacterium | reverse complement strand
GGTTATAAAGGATTTTCATTGGCGCTCTCTTCAACATGAAATCGAACCGTTCATTATCGTTTTGCAGACCAGCCATGCCAGTCATTTATCCATAAAGGTTGATGCGGCAACGTGGCCCGAAACGAAAACTGCGCTCGAAGCGCTGTTTGGCCGTGTCATGCCTGACCGTAAGTTCGGTTATATCTTTTTGAATGACGATTTTGAACGCCAATATCGATCGGAGGAGCGCTTCCAGGAAATCTTCTTGGTATTTACGATTCTTGCTCTGATGGTAGCCTGCTTGGGCCTCTTTGGATTGACTGCCTTCAGCGCGGAACAAAGAACCAAGGAAATCGGAGTTCGAAAAATCCTCGGTGCTTCAACCTCCAATATCGTGGTGCTCTTTTCAAAAGAATTTGTTGTTATGGTTGTAACCGCAGGAGCGTTGGCTATTCCCCTGTCTTACCTGGCCATGAACCGGTGGCTGCAAGAATTCGCGTATCGAACCGAAATTTCGCCACTGCTTTTTCTTGGGGCCATCTCGATGGCCTTGATGCTCGCATTATGTACCGTGAGCTTCCTTGCATTTCGATCCGCCAGAATGAATCCTGCGGAGGCGCTGCGATATGAGTAATCCAACGATAAAGGAGTATTTATGTTGAGGAATCATTTACGGATCGCTTGGAGAAGTTTGGTGAGGGAAAAGGCGTATGGAGCGATCAACCTATTCGGGCTTGCAGTCGGTATTGCCGCAGTCATGCTGATCATGCTGTATGTGGGACATGAAATGGATCGTGATCGCTTCCACAAGGACGCAGACCGCATGTTCCGGGTTCTTCGTGTCGCTCATAATGAATCCGGCGACCGGTTTATCGGAGTTACGTCGGGTCCTTACGCCGAGGCTTTGAAGACGGACTTCCCCGCGGATGTTGAGGCGGCGGTCCGCGTTATGCCAAATGACGGTTTGGTAACCGTTGGGGACCGTTCATTTATAGAAAAAAAAGTCTTTCTGGCGGATGCCGCCTTTTTTGATTTCTTCTCATTTCAACTTTCATCGGGAGACCCGTCAACAGCGCTTGCAGAGCCTAACAGTATTGTTCTGACAGGTGCAATGGCCAAGAAATACTTCGGCAATGCCAACCCAATGGGGCAAATCATGCGATTGGACGACGACCTGGACTTGAAAGTTTCCGGTGTACTGGCAGAGACTAAACACGGTTCCCATTTGCAGTTTGATTTTCTTGTACCGATATCAATTATTTCAAACCGGAGCTGGTTCCATCGTTGGTGGAACAATGCCATGTTCACCTATGTGCGGCTTGCGGACGAGTCCAGAAGGAACGATCTGGAAAAACAGTTTCCCGCCTTTATGGACAAATACTTTGGCGAAGATTTCAAGAAATCCGGAAATCGCATGGACTTGACGTTGGAACCTGTCAAAGATATTTATCTCAGCAAAGAAACGTCGTTCGATTTGGTGCCGCACGGCGACCGTACGACGCTCTATATGTTTCTGGCGGTGTCCTTGTCAATTCTGGGGATTGCGGCGTTGAATTTCATGAATCTTTCTACTGCCCGAAGCGCCGGACGTGCAATGGAAGTAGGCATACGAAAAGTGATGGGAGCCAGCAGATTAGATCTTGTTTTCCGGTTTTTGGGAGAATCAATGATTATGGTAACCATTGCGACCATCACGGCGTTTTTCTTCACGGAGTTGCTTTTGCCATGGATCAACGGATTTCTCGCAAAAGATATCAAATGGCCGGATAGTCCGTGGATGGTTGTATGCGTTACCGGTATTTTTGTGACGCTTCTTGGATTGGGAGCCGGTTTGTATCCCGCAATTGTTCTGTCATCTTTCAGTCCGGGTTCCATTCTCAAATCAGGAAAAGTCGGGAGGAGCAGAAGAGCTTTTTGGAAGGCCCTGGTTGTAGTTCAATTTTCAATCTCGGTAATTCTTATTATCGGGACGCTGACGATTCAGAGGCAGATGAATTTTGTCGGGCAGAAGAAACTCGGATTTGAAACATCGCAGACCGTTGTAATTCCGCTCAACAACCGCCCAATCCGATCAGGCCGGTATGATTTCCGGGAACGTCTCACCGCCCTTCCGGGAGTCGAGTCGGTTACACTGGCCAGCGGTGAACCGGGAGGGTTTCACGACAACATGGCGTTCGAAATAATCGGGCGCCCCGGAGACTTTGTACGAATGCGGACAGTCTTCACCGATTTTGACTATGCCAAGACACTCGGGCTAAAGTTCGTCGCCGGTCGTGACTTTTCTCATGAACTTGCCAGCGACTCGATTGGAATAATTCTGAATTCAAAGGCTGTCGAATTTTTGGGATGGACACCCGAAACCGCCTTGGGGCACGAAATCCTCATAAATCTCACGGATGATATCCGTAGAAGAGTCATCGGTGTAGTGGAGGATTTTCATTTTTCATCGTTGAAGGAAGAAATCCAGCCCCTTGCGATTTCTGTCCGACCCGATCATCGACAGGTCATTGTGCGAATGTCAACGGGCGATATTTCAAAAACCCTATCGGGCATTGAAAACCGATGGAGCGAGATTTCTCCCAAATACCCGTTTGAATACGCGTTTCTCGACGATCGATTCGGTCAACTATATGTCAACGAGTCGAAGCAGCAGACTCTGACCGGCATTTTTTCGCTGGTGGCAGTTGTAATCGCCTGCCTGGGTCTCTTCGGTCTGGCGTCTTTTGCCGCGGAGCGGAGGACCAAGGAACTTGGCATCAGGAAGGTTCTTGGCGCAAGTACGACAGGACTTGTTACCCTATTTGCAGGCGAGTTCATCGCGCTGGTGCTTGCGTCCGTTGTTGTGGCTGTTCCGGTGTCCTATTACATGATGAATCTGTGGCTTCAGGACTTTGCGTATCGTACGACGGTCAGTTTTGGAGTTGTTGCCGGGTCGTCTCTGATAGCGATGATGGTGGCATTGCTCACGGTAAGCTATCAGGCGGTTAGGGCTGCAAATGCCAATCCGGTGGAAAGCCTGAGATACGAATAGGCATGATCTTTGGGTGAAGGACAGTAACTGTATTTCTGAAAGGAGTTCATTTCATGAAGCGTATTCCGCGGAGACGGATGATGTTGGCAGGCGCTCTGCTGCTGGCTCCAACTGTATTTTGCCAGTCAGCGACAATGGCGGAGGCAAACAAGCTCATGCAAGAAAAGGCATATGATAAGGCATCCGTTGTTCTCGAAAAATTGACGGAGAATGAGCCTGAAAACGCCCCGGCTTGGAATCAGCTTGGAGCCGCTTTCTACAGCATGAAGCGATACGATAAAGCAGTGGAAGCCTATAGGAAGGCGGACGCACTGCAGTTCAGCCAACCTGCCGTGCGGTACAATATCGCTTGCTCACTTGCGCTTGCCGGAAAACAAAACGAAGCATTGGACTGGCTCGATAAGGCCATTGCGTCCGGATTTTCGCAGGCCGGATTGCTGGAGTCGGATCCGGATCTAAAATCTCTTCTGGAAAGCCCTCGTTTCAAGACCATCCGGGAGGGCGCAGATAGAAACGCGTTTCCGTGTAAGTACGACGAGCGTCACCGTGCCCTCGATTTTTGGGTCGGTGCGTGGGACGTTTTCAGTCCGCAAGGTCAGAAAATCGGCACCAACGTGATCGAAAAAAAAGTCGGAGACTGTCTTATTTACGAAAACTGGACGTCGGCTTTTGGTGGCGGACAAAGTATGAACTATTTTGATCCGTCATCCGGCAAATGGAAACAAAACTGGGTGAGCAAGAACGGGAGTGTTGTTTGGTACGAAGGCGAGGTCATAGATGGGGCGATGCATTTTGAGGGAGAAAATATTGCACCGAACGGTCGCATCACGCCGGCCCGGGTAACATTATCCCCAAACCCCGATGGAACTCTCAGGCATTTGATCGAAACATCTCAAGATGGAGGCAAGACCTGGGCTGTGTCGTTCGATGGAAAGTACGTCAGACAACTGCCCAACTAG
>JAGQUY010000247.1 GCA_020438245.1 Bacteroidota bacterium | reverse complement strand
CTGAATCCGTCCAATTCAAGAAACTTCTTGATCAGGTTGGCCGCTTGCGGATCGTCTTCCACGACCAGGATGATATCTGATTCATATTGCGGCAAGGCGATTTGCTCCGTAACGTCGGTAGGTTCTGGAGGTTCAATGATCTGAGGCACAACGAAGTAAAAAACGCTTCCCTGACCGGGCGAACTCTCCACCCAAATGGTTCCGCCGTGCATCTCAACGAGCCGCCGGCACAGTGCCAATCCTAGTCCCGTTCCCTGTCCCTCCCTTGTGCTGGAACCATCCACCTGCCTAAACTCATCGAAGATCATCGACTGGTAACTCTCCGGAATGCCTGGACCCTGATCCGCCACCCCGATCTGTATGGCACGTTGGCCGTGACGCTGGGTAACTTGAGCCTGAACCTGGATGGTTGTATTTGGCGGTGAAAACTTGTTTGCATTTCCAACCAAATTGATGATGACCTGTTTTAGTTTGGATTCATCCGCAAATACGCGCGGAAATTCGGAGTCCATGAGCACTTCGAGCGACTGTTCCTTTTTCGCCAACAAGGGCACCATCGTACGCTCAATCGTTCGTAATAGCTCCCTTAAGTTGAACTTGGCCGGATGTAATTCCATTCTGCCAGCCTCAATCTTAGACAGATCGAGTATGTCGTTGATCAGTTGCAACAGGTGCCGACCACTCTGGTGGATGTCATGAAGGCTCTGAATCTGGTCATCCGCCACATCGTTCTTCAACTCATCTATGAGCAATTCAGAGAAACCGATGATGGCATTGAGCGGAGTTCGAAGCTCATGACTCATATTTGCAAGAAATTCAGACTTGAGGCGGTCCATTTCAATGATTCTCGAATTCATGTCTCTCAAGGTCCTGGTCCGTTCTTCAACTTTCTTTTCAAGCATCTCATTTTGCCGTTTGACGACCGTAATGCGACGTCGGTAGTAACCATAGGCAAATACGACAACAAGCAGACTGATTGTTATTCGAAATACCCAAGTTTGCCAAAACGCGGGTTTGATGGATAGTCTTACAGAGAGACCGCTTTCATTCCAAACGCCGTCATTGTTGCTCGCTTTTACCCGAAACACATAATCGCCGCCCGGCAGATTCGTATAGCCGGCATAATGCCGGTTCCCGCTGTAAATCCAATCTTTGTCGAAACCCTCCATGAAGTAGGCATACTGATTCTTGGAAGGACTGGCAAAATCGAGAGCGGAGAAGTCGAAGGAAATCACATTTGCTTTATAACTTAATTCGATCTGTTTAATTTCAGAAATAGCGGTGTTTAACTGTTCTGGTTTATCAAATATTTTGAAAGCAGTCAGGACCACCAAGGGAGGATGCGGATTATCCTCGATCTTGGCGGGGAAGAACGCATTGAACCCATGCATGCCTCCAAAAAAAAGCTCCCCCCTCCCGCTTCGGAAGTAGGAGCCGCCATTAAACTCATCCCCCTGCAAGCCGTCGAACCGATCGAAGTTTCGAACTTTAAGCGAACCACTTGGTTGCTCTTCAACCCTGGCGATTCCATTGTTCGTGGATATCCATAAAATGTTATCTCTCTCACATAACACACCGTATACGTACTCATTCGGTAGGCCGTCGGCCAGTGAGAATCTCCTGAAGGTTTCTGTCTTCGCTTCGTATCTGGCAAGCCCCGAACTGGTTCCGAACCACAAAGTTCCCCGTCCATCCTCGCACATGCTCAAAACCCGATCGGATGGAACAGACGTTGCCAGATTTTTGTCATGCCGGAAAGTCTTGAACTTCATCGTTTTTGGATTCAGTCTGCATAAGCCGCCTCCCAGTGTACCCACCCAGATAAATCCTGTATGATCTTGACCCGTAAAATAAATGTCGTCAAACGACAGGCTGTTTTCGTCATGGGCATCATGGCGAAATGTCCGGAAGGTTCTTGATTCAGGATCAAACCTGCAAATGCCTGCGCCACGCGTCGCGAGCCACAAAATTCCGTCTCGATCTTCAAGAATGTGTTTTATTCGGTCTGACGCAATTGAATTGGGGTCTTCTGGATTATGACGATACTTGGTGAAGGTCTCCAATTCATCGTCGAACAAGTTGAGACCGCCTCCGTCCGTTCCTACCCACATTCTCCCTTTTCGATCTCGCATAACAAACCATACCCGGTTATCACCAATGGTTCGCGGGTCTTCGGGGTTGTTCAGGTAGTACTTGTAATTTCCCGTCTTTCGATTGAGGACATTTAAACCGCCTCCGTTAGTGCCTATCCATAGTGACCCGTCAAAGTCTTCGAAAATAGTCCAGACGTGACGATGGCGAAGTGAGCTTTGTCGGTTTGGCGTTTGACCGTACCGCTGGAATTTGCGAAGAGAACGGTGCCACTTATTGACTCCGTCGCCGGTACCTACCCAAAACGTCCCACCTCGATCCTGCAGGAGCGAATAGACTCTGTTGTCGGTTATACTGGTCCGATCAATGGGATCATGTGAAAATCGGATGAAGCTATTGTCTTCTTCATCGAAACGACACAACCCGCCTCCTTCGGTTCCAATCCACATTACCCGATCCTGATCCTCGAGAATCGAACGAATATCGTTAGCCGATAAGGAACTTTCGTCGTGCGCATCCCTTACAAATCGGTGAAAAATGCCGCTTGTGAATCGATTGAGACCATCCGACGTACCAACCCACATCCTTCCGCGATGATCGCGATAGATCACATTGACGGTATTGCTGCTCAAGCTTGTATAATTCTTGGGGTCTTCAACGTAATGGGCTTCAACGGTCAAATCCGGACTTAACACAAACAACCCACTGGTCAGCGTTCCTACGTAGAGATTACCCATGTCATCCTCATTCAACGTGTGCACTTGCTCACCTGCCAATCCTGTCACCCGCCTGAATTTCATGGTCTCTCTCTCCAACCAGCAAAGTCCGCCGATCGTTCCGATCCAGAGTCGACCGATGTGATCCTCAAAAATACACCGCACATCGTTGTGAACAAGACTGTTTGAATCCGTGGGGTCGTTGACAAATGCGACAAATCGTTCGCGTTTTTGGTCAAAAAGATTCAGCCCCCCTCCCTGAGTGCCAACCCAAAGCTGCTTTCCCAAGTCCTCAAAAAGAGCATTTATCCAATTATTTGAAAGCGTCATCGAATCATTGGAATTCCGAAAAACCGTAATTTTGTAACCGTCAAATCTGTTCAGACCCGCTTGAGTACCAAGCCACATAAATCCTTTGTAGTCTTGCGTCATGGTCAGAATATTGCTTTGAGAAAGGCCGTCGTCCAGCGTGAGATGGTCAAACTCCATGCCATGTTGCTGACCGAATCCTGGCGTCCCGATCATTGCCCACAATGCCAAAGCGAGCCAACCTGTTCGTCTCATGCAACAACCCGTCTGATTTCGTGAAGCAAATCGTGAATGGAATAGGAAGCCTTTTGCATGTATTGCCGGACTTGGCCGGTCAGCCTCCGCTTGTCCTCATCCGTAATTTCTTTTGCCGTCAGTACGACGATCGGAACCTGTCTGAGCGGCTTTTGCTGACGCATATACTCCATTAACTCAAACCCACTCATCCCGGGCATGAGAAGATCCAAAACGACAAGGTCCGGGGCGCTATCTCGCATCGCATCCATGGCGTCTGACCCGTTCATGGCCTTGCGGACTTTGAATCCTTCCTTTTCGAGAAAAGAAGACAGTAAAAAGAGGGCGTTGGGGTCATCATCAACCACAAGAATCTCATGGACCACGTTTTCTTTGACGGAACGGCCGGCGAGCTCTTTGATCCGATTAACCAGAAGAGTCCTGTCGATGGGTTTTAGAAAATAGTCATCTGCGTGCAGGGTGTAAGCTCGATGCCGGTCTTCCATGACAGAAACTACAAAAACAGGGATATTTTGAGTATAGACATCTTTCTTGAGCTCTTGAAGAACTTGCCATCCGTCCTTTCCAGGTAACATGATATCAAGTGTGATTGCGATCGGGCGAATCTTCCTGGCATGCTCCAAAACGTCATTTCCATTCCTGACGTTGAACACACGGAAACCCTCCATTTCGAAAAACCGTCGGATAAGATTTGCAGATTGCAGGTCATCCTCAACGACCATAATCATATTTCCTGTGTTGTCTCCATGCTCTCTCTGCATCTCCAGAAGTTCCCATCCGCCATCCTCCTTGTCTTGCGGAATCTGAAATATGAAATGACTTCCCTGCCCATATACGCTTTCTACCCGAATACTGCCCCCATGCAATTCTACCAATTTCCTGCACAACGCCAGTCCCAAACCCGTACCCTGATCTTCCCGTGTGCTGCTTCCGTCAATTTGACGAAATTCATCAAAAATAATTGCCTGATCCTCGGGCCGAATGCCGCGACCTTCATCGGAAACTCTAACTTCGAAAAAGTCTTGTTGTGGAGACGATTTCAATCCGGCCGAAATAGTGATTGTTGTTGAAGCAGGAGAAAATTTGATAGCGTTGCTGACCAAATTGAGCATAATCTGACGGATTTTGTTGGGATCCGCGAAGATGGAGGGCATGGGCTTTTCCAACTGCATCTGAATCTTCTGCGCTTTCTTATCCAAAGCAGGCGCAAGTGTTCTCTGGACGCCTGTAAAGAGATCCTCCAACATAAACTCTTCCGGGTACAATGTCATCATTCCTGCCTCTATCTTCGACAAATCGAGAATGTCGTTGATCAGTTGGAGCAGGTTTCTGCCGCTGCTCAGAATGTCTCTGAGGCAATCGGCCTGATCGGCTGTGAACTCTTCGCGTTGGTCGATCAGCAGTTCAGAAAATCCGATAATTGCGTTGAGGGGTGTCCGCAGTTCGTGCGACATATTGGCCAAAAATTCCGACTTAAGCCGGTCGGCTTCAATGATGCGCGCATTCAATTCACGAAGCTT
>JAGQUY010000246.1 GCA_020438245.1 Bacteroidota bacterium | reverse complement strand
GGCGCGTGGCGGAATCGGGTCAAAGTGTCCTGACCTCCGACGCTCAAAACGACGAACGTTTTCAAAGCGGTGCGAGCATCATTTCCCATCATATCCGTTCCGTCATTTGTTCACCGCTTAAAAACAAGGATCAGAAGACAGTCGGTGTGATCTATGTGGGATCAAATGTCATGTCCAATGTTTTCTCCACCGGTGATGTCGACTTGCTGGAAGCCTTCGGCAACCATGCTGCCATAGCGATCGAAAACGCAAAGCTCTATGAAGAGCGTCGACGAAAAGAGCACCTTAAGAGCGCACTCCAGAGATATGTGTCCAAGCAGATCGCCGAACGAATCATGTCCGATGACGGCACCGGCAGCATCCGGTTCATGCCCGAACGGCGTGAGGTGACTCTTATCTTCACGGATATTCGGGGATTTACAACGCTGTCTGAAAATATGGAAGCCGAGGAGATGGCGGAAATTCTGAATCGATATTTTACACGAATGATCGATATTATCTTCAAGTATGGCGGAACACTCGACAAATTCATTGGCGATTCCATTATGGCCATCTTTGGAGCTCCTGCTTCGACAGGAAACGATCCGATGAATGCGGTCAACGCGGCGATTGATATGCAAAAGGAAATAGTTGCATTCAACGAAGAACAAAAACGGCTGAATAAAGTTCCGATTGAAGTTGGCATCGGAATCAATACGGGGCACGTTGTGGTCGGCAACATAGGATCTGAAAAGCGACTCGAGTACACGGCCATTGGAGACAATGTGAATCTGGCATCCAGACTTCAGGGTCAGGCAGCTGGTGGAAAGATCATTATCAGTAAAGCGACGTTTGACGCCGTGAAGGACAAGATCAAAGCAACCAAGCTGGATACCATCAAGGTTAAGGGCAAAGCCAAGCCGGTCGAAATTTATGACCTAAGCTACTAAGAAGTCCCTATATTTAATCAAAGGCGTTACCATGAATCTCGATGATCTTATATACGACTGGAACGAAGAGCGTGCTCCGGGAAACCGGCCCCCGCAGAATTTTGAACTAAACGACGAGACGTTGCGCGACGGGTTGCAATCCCCTTCCGTCAGAACGCCCTCCATAGAGCAAAAACTTGAGATCCTCCATTTGATGAGTGACCTTGGAATTGACGCGGCAGACATCGGTCTTCCGGGCGCTGGTACTCATGTTCTCAATGATGTGATCGCGATTGCCAAGGAAATTGTGAAGTGCAAGATGAAAATCAAACCCAATTGCGCAGCCCGTACACTGAAGGCTGACATCACGCCCATTATTGAAGCATCTCAACGATCCGGTATTTCTATTCAAGCCTGCACCTTTATTGGGTCCAGTCCCATCCGGCAATACGCAGAGGGCTGGGGAATCAGTCAATTACTAAAGTTTACGGAGGACGCAGTCTCGTATGCGGTGCAAAACGGTCTCGACGTGATGTATGTAACCGAAGACACCACACGTGCACATCCCGACCACATCAAGCAGCTCTACCAAACCGCAATCGGTGCCGGAGCCCGGCGCGTTTGTATTTCTGATACCGTCGGCCACGCTACAGCGGACGGCATTCATCGCCTGATCACTTTTATGAAAGAAATAATAGCCGATTCCGGTGAAGACGTCATGATTGATTGGCATGGCCACAACGACCGGGGCCTTGCCGTTGCCAATGCGGTTGCTGCCATTGAAGCGGGGGCCGACCGGGTCCATGGAACCGGAATCGGGGTTGGTGAACGTGTCGGTAACGTGCAGATGGACCAACTCATGGTTAATCTCAAGCTGAAAGGATGGATTGACAACGACCTCTCCAAGCTGCCCCTTTATTGCCAAAAAGTGAGTGAATACACCGGTATTGCCGTTCCTTGGAACTACCCGGTTTTTGGAAGGGATGCGTTCCGAACCGGCACCGGTGTACATGCGGCTGCCATCCTCAAGTCTCTGAACAAAGGTGACATGGAGCTCGTTGACCGGGTCTACTCGAGTGTTCCCGCATCGATGTTTGGTCTCGAACAGATCGTTGAAATAGGCCCTCTCAGCGGCGAATCCAACGTCATCTACTGGCTCAAAAAACGTAAAATTGAACCCAGGGATGAACTGGTCAAAAAGATTTTTCAGGCAGCTAAAAGCTCTCCTGTTGTGTTGACCGACGAACAAATCTTCGCATTGTGTCGTTAATCTTGATCCGATTCGTCTTTTTGGCAGTTCTTATTTTCTTCATCCAGTCCGGAAGGGAGGCGCCCAGAGAAAAGTTCTGGATCACCTTCGCGGAAAAAAAACAATCTACCCCCAAATCGATTTTCCTCAGTGAACGAACTCTCCGTCGACGGCTGAAATCGCTTCCTCCGGACCGTATAGTGGATACCCATGATACACCGGTTTCAGCGGAGTTCGTCGATCAGATTTCAGATTTCGGAGTTGATCTTATTCAACAATCTCGGTGGCTGAACGCCGTGTCTGTCCTCGCTTCTTCAGAAGAACTTCTGCGAATCAGCCGGCTTCCCTTCGTCCAATCGGTGGAGAAAGTCCGCAAGGGAGAGATCAATCGATTGGTATCAGTCCCCCACGCGTCATTCTCATTGGCTACGCCGAGTTATGGCGCTTCCTTTAAACAAAACGCCATGATCAACACACCTGCTGCGCACGCATTGGGATATGTCGGCACCGGCGTGATCATTGGTATGATCGATACCGGGTTTAATCTGGGTCACGTGGCTCTTCGCAATGTGAAGGTATTACGAACGAAAGACTTCGTTGACGGGGATACTATCGTCACCGAAAATACTGAAGGCAAGAGCTCCAGCAGCCATGGAACCTATGTGCTTTCAGTCATTGCCGGACACGCAGAGAATAGCCTGATTGGAACTGCCTATGATGCTTCTTTCTTACTCGCGCGAACCGAGGACGACGATGGAATCGGTGCCCGAATTGAAGAGGATAACTGGATTGCAGCCCTTGAATGGCTTGAAGCCAACGGTGCTGACGTCGTGAACAGTTCCATCAGCTTTTTTGATGAATTTCAAAACAGCGTAGACCGTTATGATTTGAAAGACTTGGATGGGAAAACCGCCAGAACAACTATCGCCACCGACATCGCTTACTCCAAAGGGCTCCTTGTTGTTAATTCAGCGGGCAATATGGGACAACGCGGCCCCCGCTATTTAGGCACTCCATCTGATGGCAAACATATGATTGCGGTGGGTGCCGCGGCCGGCGACAGCATGGCGATCGTGGAAAGTTCCTACGGACCGACTGCGGACGGTCGGAAAAAGCCCGACGTCGTTGCGCTTGGATACAATGTCCGGGTTGTCGGCAATGACAGCACCGGGTACGATAATTTCGCAGGCACCTCTTTATCGGCCCCGCTTGTTACCGGATTGGCCGCATTGGTCATACAGGCTCACCCACGGTGGCCCGTCGAAAGAATTTACACTTCGATTCTCCAGACTGCCCATCTTCATAAAAGGCCCACCGATAGGGAAGGGCGAGGATTTCCGGACGCCATAAAGGCAATTAATTTTGACACTCCCAATAACGGAACAGCCGAAGTGCGGGACCTTCAATCTTTTCCGAACCCTTCCAACGGTATGGTCACCATTACCTTCCGATCTATTGTGCAAGGGACCTACTCCCTTTCGATTTACAACACGTTGGGACAAAAAGTAATCACCTTGGCCTCATCTGAACCGGTCGCTGAAAATCAGTCGATAGCAAAACGATGGGATTTGAGAGACTGGAGGGGTCGCGAAGCTGGAAGTGGTATATACTTCTACCGAATCGTACTGAACGGAAGGCCGGCTGTCGAAAAAATCATGATTGTGAAATGATCAGGTCGGCGCCTCTGTCATTTTCTCCACGCATGACTTGATCGAAGAAACAATGAATGAAAAATCTTCCCGATTAGTAGATCTTCCCATCGAGATTCGAATCGCTCCCCTTGCCACTCCGGACGATGCCTGAACCCCTGACAGCACATGGGAAATCTGAATCGAACCCGATGTACAAGCAGACCCCGTCGAAATTGCAATTCCCCTGAGATCCAGCATCATAAGAAGTTCGTCGCCGGCCACGTTTCCAATGGAAACATTCAAATGCCCCGGAAGACGTGCTGAAGGATGCCCGTTCAGAATAAGATCGGGAAAAACTCTTTTCAGTTCGAAAAGCAGCTCCGTGTGAAGTTGGGTCAGCTTTTCCTGATCCGCTTGCAATCGGGCACGTGCAATGTCAGCCGCTTTGCCGAAACCGACAATTCCAGCTATGTTCTCCGTGCCGGCGCGGTGTCCTCGCTCTTGAGAGCCGCCCACCACGAGTGGATCGAGCCGCACCCCCTGACGAACGTAGAGAAATCCAATTCCCTTGGGACCATACATCTTGTGCGCCGAGGCCGCCAAGAGATCGACCTGCATGGAGTTGACATCAATCGGGATCTTACCGACGGTTTGAACCGCATCCACATGAAAAATGACACCCTTTTCACGGGCCA
This sequence comes from Bacteroidota bacterium, assembly GCA_020438245.1. Lineage (GTDB taxonomy): Bacteria > CLD3 > CLD3 > SB21 > SB21 > JAGQUY01. Next base: position 7,029 of record JAGQUY010000246.1, on the reverse strand, counting down.
ATCCGCCCATTTCAGCGATTGGATTGATCGTGCCAATCTCGTTATTCGCATGCATCACACTAAGCAAAAAGGTATCAGGTCTGATGGCTTCTGCAACGCTTTCTGGATGAATCATGCCGAAACCGTCGTTCGCAACCAAGGTCACGTTGAATCCCTTATCCGCCAGACGTTCAACCGAATGGAGTACGGCATGATGTTCAATGGCGTTGGAGATAACGTGACGCCTTGAGGAAGTTGAGGTGAAAGCCGCTCCGAGGATGGCCATATTGTCCGCTTCAGAGCCGCTGCCGGTAAAAACAATCTCGGAAGGCCGTGCATTGATCAATGCCGCGATTTTCTCTCGGGAAGTTTCCATGGCAATCTTGGCCGACCGGCCATACCCGTGGGCGCTTGAAGGGTTGCCGAATTCTTCCCTCAAATAGGGAAGCATCGCATCCACGACTTCCGGATCTACCGGGGTTGTTGCACTATGATCCAGATATATTTTTTTCATGAATCTTTGCGGTGAACAAAAATGCGAGGAACCCTCGCATTGATCATACACGTAATCTCGTATGGTATCGTACCAATCTTTGAAGCCAAATCCCCGGCGGATATTTCTTCGTCTTCTTGGCGCCCGATCAAAACAACCGCATCTCCGATATCAACCGGTGCGTCTCCAACGTCAACCATCAGTTGATCCATGCAAACCGCGCCAACCACGGGGTGTCTCCGACCGCGAATAAGCACTTCCCCCTTGTTTGTCAACAAGCGTGAATACCCATCGCCGTAACCGATTGGTACGGTTGCAATCCGTGTTCCACGATCCGTTTTGTATTGAAGACCATAGCTGATGCCCGTACCTGCTGGGACGCTTTTCAGAAAAACAACCTTAGAGCGTAAGCTCATGGCAGGCCGCAACAGTATGGACCTCATTACATGCTCGGACGGATACATCCCATACAGTGTGATGCCGGGTCTGACCATATTATACAATGTCTCTGGTAGATCAAGAATTGCACCGCTATTGGCAATATGTCGGTGTTCAATTTCGATTCCGAGTTTGGTTATCTCATCCATGACATTGGCAAATCGTTCATGCTGCGTAGCGGAAAAGGCCTTGTCGGCATCATCGGCCGTTGCAAAGTGTGAATAGATACCAACAATTTCGATGTTCTTCATGTTCGCAACACGACGTACAAACTCAACCGCGTAGGTGTGCGATACGCCGATTCTTTCCATCCCCGTATCAATTTTCAAATGAACACGTACCTTTTGTCGTCCTGCGCTTTCATTGATATGTTTCGCCAATTCCAACGAGGAAACAGTGATTTCAAGATCGTTTTGAAGAAACTTCTTAAGTTGATATCCCAAAATCCCACCCATTACCAGGATTGGACTGTCAATATCGTTTTGCCTTAGAAAGATCCCCTCTTCGAGGAAGCCCACACCCAGATATTCTACCCCGCTCTCTATTGCCTGTTTCGACACTTCCACGATACCGTGACCGTATCCATTGGCCTTCACGATTGCCATAATCTTGCGCTTTCCGACTCGATTCCTAATTTGAGCGATATTATAGTCAATGGCCGATAGATTGATCAGCGCATGTGTTGGGCGAATTTCGCTGAGGATATTGTGAAAAATAGTATCCATTAGTCGATCATATCTATGAAGTCACGCAATAGGGTCTCAAATTGAGTCTTGACCCGATTTGCAGTGGTCGTTACCTCATCATGGCTGAGTTTTTCATGGCTGATCCCGGTACCAAGATTTGTAATACAACTGATCCCGAGAACGCGCATACCTCCGTGCTTGGCCACAATGACCTCAGGAATCGTTGACATTCCCACAGCATCAACTCCCATTCTCTGCAGCATCCTGACCTCTGCTCTCGTTTCGTACGTCGGTCCCGAATGGGCAGCGTAAACTCCGCGTTGAGTTCGGATTCCTCTGTTCAATGCTATTTGTTCAGCCAGTAGGATATATTCCCGGTCATAGTCACTTTCCATGTCAGGAAATCTGGGACCAATGGAGTCGTCATTCACTCCCCGAAGGGGATTGTCGAAAAAAAGATTGATTTGGCTGGTTATGAACATCAAGTCGCCGGGTTTGAAAGAAGTATTGAGTCCGCCGGCAGCGTTGGTAACTACCATTTTCCGTATACCAAGGGCTGCCATAAGGCGAACGACATACGTCACTTGGGAGAGAGAATACCCTTCATAGTAATGAACTCGACCCTTAACCGCCATAATCTCTTTTCCGCCCAAACGCCCGAAAACAAGCTCCCCGCTATGTCCTTCGACCGTAGAGCGAACATAATTGGGAATCTGCGAAGTAGGAACAGATACCGCTTCTTCCAACCCGTCCGCAAAAGAACCCAGTCCGGAACCCAGTATAATGCCTACTGTCGGGTTCGATAGTGTCTTGGATCGGATAAACCGGATGGAATCAGAAAGGTTTTCTTGCAACGTGTTCATGAGGTCTCGTTCTGGCTTTGATTTTTTCGGCACGGCTGACGTTCTTTGACAGGCATCGACCAACCTGCTCGGCAACACGAAGCAGAAAGGAGTCGGGATCAGGATATACGTTTGAAATTCTACGAATACAATTCACCAATAGGTCGTCCGTATTTGCCCAGTCCAATTCAAGGATCGTCCGGATAAATCTCATGTCAAAAGAAAATTCTTGTATCTCAGTGTCCCGCATCAACTCAACGAGATCGCCCGAAGAAATCCCATACGTCCCGACGAGTGAGAGGAGTGTCAACTCCACCTGATGTGATTCAAAGTAGTCCTCCTCCCGCAATTCATGGTCTGTTCCGAGTCCAGACGCACCGGATGGCTTGTTTGCCTTGGTCTTTGCATCCGCAATGATAGCATGAATTCGACGGGCTCCGACACAAACAAGTGATCCATAAGGCGGAAGCGGAAGGTGCAAATCCATCAGCGCCATTACGCTTCGCCCATCAACGGCATAGACATGTGCGAATACTTCATTCATGGGGTGAATAACTTGATGACATCCAGCAGCAATTTGGGCCTCGACTTCAACGCAGTCCTGAATAACCTCATCGCGTTGCGATCCTCTACCGGAACGTGTTGTAGATCCTGGGACAGCCGATTCAATTCGGCGTCGGTCAGACCATATAATGCATCTTTCAACTTGTAAAACCGTTCATGATCTTTGCCCACTCCCCTATTCCAGGTACGATCGTACTCCTCCAATCGTTTCGCAGTGAAGTTTTTCTCCCGAACAGCTTCTGAAGCCGTACTGCCCGCCAGCATTCCGGCATACATTCCAGGGACAATTCCACCGCCGGATATTGGGTTAACTTGGTGCGCCGCATCTCCAACCAGCATGTAGCCCTCTCCGGATATCTTGTTTCGTGTTTTTGCGCAGGGAACACCCCCGCACAGTGTGGAAAGAACTGGCTTACCCGCAAACCTGCTTTCTACAAACTCACGAAGGAATGCCAGTGCCGACTTCTTGGATGAATATTCGCCTGATATGCCAAGCCCGACATTGGCTGTGCGATTGCCTTTCGGAAAGATCCAGATGTATCCCCCGGGAACTCGAATATTGGAAAAGAAAAAATCGCAGAATTTCTGATCGGTATCGATGTCTGCAATAGTAACTTGGGCGCACGACTCCATGTCATTCATCTTAGTAAATGTGTTTTGTCCGGCCCATCGCCCAACCCGTGATTCAACGCCGTCCGCCCCGATCGTAATATCACATTTTATCTCGATATCTTCTCCCATGTGCCGGATCTTAACTCCGACTATCCGGCCGGACTCCTCTTTTTGAAGACCATGCACATAGGCCTTCGTCACGACCTCTGCACCCTCTGCACCGGCCATATTTGCAAGTTCATAGTCAAAAATCTTGCGATCCAGGATGTATCCGCAATTGGGCCATCGCACTTCAACAACGGATTCATCGGGAGCGTGTACGCGGAACCCCTCAATTTTCGCGGCGATCCATCGATCTTCCAGCTTACCGAGTATACGGTGAATCCCTTCGGCTCCAACACCTTCGGCGCATCGAACCGGCACGCCGATCTCTCTGTCTTTCTCAAGCAATAGAACCGAGGCACCCCTTTTTGCCGCATAACGCGCAGCTGTGCTGCCCGCCGGACCTGCTCCAACCACAACCACGTCGTAGTGATCCTTCTTGATCATGAACTATCTAACGGTCACCCGTCCCTCCATTGCACGCGTCAGGGTTGTCATATCGGCAAACTCAAGGTCACTGCCAATCGGAATTCCCCTGGCGATCCTGCTGATTTTCACCGGCAACCCGGATAATTTTTCTGCAATATACATGATAGTTGCATCGCCCGAGACGTTGGGATTGATCGCCAGAATCACCTCCTGCATGCTATCCACTCGTTCAAGCAGTTCCTTTATTCGTATATCACCCGGTCCAATGCCATCCAACGGATTTAATAGACCTCCCAGAACGTGGTACAGTCCTCGGTATTGATCCGTTCGCTCAATCGCCAGAACATCATTGGCTTCTTCAACGACACAAATTGTCCTCCGATCGCGTTTGGTGTTCATACAAATAGAACAAGGGTCCGTTTCCGTGATGTTAAAACAAAGGGAACAACGGATAATCTTTTCCTTCAGGTCCAACAGGGATTGGGCAAGAATTGCCACTTCGTTTCTAGGTTGTTTCAGGACGTGGAAGGCCAGTCGCTGCGCTGTTTTCCGCCCTATACCCGGGAGTTTGGACAACTCAGAAATAATACGTTCAAGAGTCTGTGAAGTGTACTGCATTACCGTTTGACGCTCTTGAACGGCAACACTCCACCGGTCACCTTTTTCATATGTTCTCCGGAAACCTGGTCTGCTTTCTCAACGGCCAGATGAATCGCGGACAAAACCATGTCTTCAACGAGTGTCATGTCATTGGAGTCAAATGCCTCTTTTTGAATGTGCACCCGCAATATCTTACCATTTCCATTTGCAGTTACACGAACTGCTCCACCGCCAACACTTCCCTCAACAGTCATCTCGTCCAATTCGGCCTGCTGAGATGCAATCTGCTTCTGCATCTTTTCTGCTTCGCGTAAAAGCTGCTGTACGTCCATACCTTTCATATGCTCGCCCTAGTTTGTTTTGGATAGATAAGAAACATCAAGGAGTTCGCAATCAAACAACTGAATCATTCGCTTAAGCGGCTCTTGATCCTCCAATTCTCTTACGAACTTGTACAACTCAGTTGTATCTTCTAAAGCCTGCGATCCCGACGGATCTTCATCAACCTGAACGGTTGGGTAATGATCGAAAAGGGAGTCCTGCCGCTCCGACGGAACAACAGCCTGTAAATCGTCTTTACTTATGATTCTCGAGGCATCACAATGAATCTTAAACCCTGTTCCACAGGTCTCACGAATTAATCCGCTCAAGTACTCTCTTTCCCGCATCACGATCTCTGCATGGAAATCATTTAAATCTCCGTGAATAAATCCAAGATGAAGGTCGTGGCCCCTCATAGATATCGGGTAGGTGTGCTCCAAAACAGCACCCAAGCGGATCTTTTCCTTTTTCACTCTCGCTTGAATGACGGACCATTGATCTATAACTGCTGCCGGGGGCGGATTATTGGGATTTTCAGGGACGGGAACGGGGTTCACCGGCTGGATTGCCGGTTGATAGGCGGGAATCTCTACAGTATCAACTTTTTTTTTTGACGGCGTCGGGCCGTCTTCAGTAGGTTCTTTGGATTCGATGGAGGCCAATAGCTCTTGAATATCAACCGTCGATTCCATTTGGATAAGCTTCATCAGAAGCAACTCGAAGATATATCGCTGTTTGAGGCTCCATTTGAGACGCTGAATGCTCTCGGCAACCAGGTTCATCATCCTTAACAAATCGGATTCCTTTACTCTGCCGGCCATCTGAACGAAACGGTCCTGATGCCCCTCATACACATCGGTGAGAGCCTCACGTCCGCATGCTACCGTGAGCAGGAGATTTCGTACATGCTCCAGGAAACCATGCAAGAACTCTGACAAATCCCATCCCGAGTCAACAATCTTCTCTGTCAGTTTGAAGCCTTCAGCGACGCTCTTGCTGAGAATAACTTCCATAGTTTCAAAATACATGTCCACACTAATAAGACCCAAAGCCTCCCGTAGCGCGGTAATCTCAATCGTTTTTCCACAAAACGAAATCGCCTGATCCAGCATTGTTAAAGAATCTCTCATACCGCCGTCGGAAAGCTGGGCCATGGCATGCAAGGATTCCTCGTCTATTGTGAGCCCTTCCGCATCGCTTATGAACCGCAGTCGCTGCACTATTTTTTGAATCGGCACACGTTTGAAATCAAACCGCTGACATCTTGACAGAATAGTTGGGAGTATCTTATTCGGTTCGGTTGTGGCGAAGATAAATATAACCTGTGGCGGCGGCTCTTCCAACGTCTTCAGTAGTGCGTTGAAGGCATCCTTGGTAATCATATGGAATTCATCGATGATGTATATCTTGTAGCCGCCCCGCACCGGCGTGTATCGTACATTGTCTCTCAGACTTCTGATCTCATCGATGCCTCGGTTAGATGCACCGTCAATTTCAAGTACGTCCATGCTGCGACCAGCAGTGATCTCGACGCAGTTGGAACACGTATTGCACGGTTGAACAGTCGGCCCGCCGGTTTCACAATTGATTGCTTTGGCCAAGATTCTGGCAGTCGTAGTCTTGCCGGTGCCGCGGGGACCCGAAAAAATGTACGCATGAGCCAATCGACCGCTCTCGATTGCATTTTTTAGCGTGGTCGTAATACTTTCCTGGCCAATGACGTCCTCGAAAACGACGGGTCTGTATTTTCTGGCTATTACAAGGTATGACATAGAAAATAAAGCCCAAGCTTGCTGCGCACATCCAAAGTTTTGCCTACCGTTGCTTCTTTCCAGACCTGGCGGGGTTCAGCGACCTCAAATTGCGCAGAGCTCGGGCATAATTTTAGGTAAAAGGGTGCTTCAAAGCGACGCTAAAGTAACGAATCAATGATTCTTTGTCAAGCAATGAAATCCCCTCCGGC
>JAGQUY010000245.1 GCA_020438245.1 Bacteroidota bacterium | reverse complement strand
CGGCGACGGCGCCGGCGCCGTCCTCTTGGAGCCCTCGGAAGATGAAAAGCTGGGCATCTTGGATTACTATAATAGCGTGGACGGTAACGGTGCCCAGTATCTTAATATGCCGGGCGGCGGAAGTTTGAATCCTCCCACGCACGAAACGGTTGACAAGAAAATGCATTATATTTTCCAGGATGGAAAGAACGTCTATCAATATGCCGTGAAGGGTATGGCAGATGCCTCGGCCCTTATCGTGGAAAGAAACGGATATACGGGAGCGGATGTGGGCCTTTTCGTACCGCACCAAGCCAACAAACGAATTATTGATTCGGCGGCAAAAAGGATGGGTTTGGAAGACAATAAAGTCGTGATTAATATTGATCGCTTTGGTAATACCACAAGCGGGACCATTCCGATCGCGCTGTCGGAGTCCGTGGCCTCCGGGCGTCTTAAGAAAAATGATCTTGTGGTTATTGCCGCCTTTGGGGGCGGATTCACTACCAGCAGCATTCTGCTTCGCTGGGCCTATTGATTTCAGGTAATAAAAAGATGTCAAAAACCGCACTTATTTTTCCGGGTCAGGGTTCCCAATACGTAGGAATGGGCAGGGACTTCTTTGACAATTATGACGCTGCATTAAAGGTCTATGAAAAGGCGTCTGACGTTCTTGGATTTGATTTGGCAAAGGTATCGTTTGACGGACCGGAAGAAGAGTTAAAACAAACCCGAGTTACGCAGCCCGCCATTTTTACCCATAGCATAGCGGTTCTGACTGTGTTGAAAGAACAGTTTGGGAGCAATTCCGAATTTCACATGGCGGCTGGACATAGTTTGGGGGAGTATTCCGCCCTGGTTGCCGCGGGCGTGCTGGCATTTGAAGATGCTCTTGCAATCGTGAAGGTTCGTGCGGAGGGAATGCAGAAGGCGGGCGAAGAAAACAGAGGGACGATGGCGGCCATTATCGGAATGGAGTCCGAAGCCTTGATTAATCTGTGCGAGGAAGCGTCGTCCGCCGGTATTGTCCAGTGTGCCAATTTCAACTCACCGGGTCAAATTGTGATTTCGGGTTCGGTAGCCGGCGTTCAGAAGGCGATGGAGTTGGCGAAATCCGCCGGTGCGCGCATGGTGAAGGAGTTGGTCGTAAGCGGTGCGTTTCATTCTCCCCTGATGGCATCCGCGAAGGCGGCGGTTGCCCAAATATTGGAGAAGTCAAAGTTTCATACTGCCGGAGTGCCGGTTTATGCCAATGTGACTGCCAAACCTGTACTTGAGACCGGCGCCATCAAAACTCTTCTGATTGATCAAATTACAGGGGCGGTTCGTTGGGAAGAAAGCATGAAATGCATGGTCGCAGACGGAGCCACCCAGTTTTATGAAATCGGACCGGGTAATGTTCTGCAAGGACTGCTCAAGCGGATTGATAAATCGATACATTGTGAAAGTATCGGTAAAATTGGGGAGTTGGAGAAATTCAAACCCTGACCCGAGAGATGTGTTCTTTGGAAAACAAAGTAGCGATCGTGACGGGTTCGTCACGGGGTATCGGTGAGGCCATTGCCCGTAATTTCCTGACTGCCGGAGCGTCGGTGGTGATCAATGGTCGTGATCAGCAGCGGCTCGAGGAGACTGCCTCGATGTTGAGGGGCTGCGGTTTTGAAAAAGTAGCGGCGGTGGCTGCCGATGTTTCCAAATCCAGTGACGTCACCCGGCTTTTTGACATGACTCTGGAGAGATTCGGCCGTCTCGATATTCTGGTCAACAACGCAGGAGTGGTCAAAAACAGTCTGTTGGCGAGGATGGATGAACAGGAATGGGATTGGGTGCTTGAGAATAATCTCAAAAGCGCGTATCTTTGCACTCGTCGTGCATCCCGAATACTGATGAAACAAAAAAGCGGACGCATCATCAATATTTCATCTGTGGTTGCACTGGGCGGCAATCCTTTTCAGAGCAATTACGCGGCGTCCAAATCGGGGCTCGATGGAATGATGATGGCCACGGCAAAGGAGTTGGCACCTTATGGGGTTACTGTCAACAGTGTGGCGCCGGGCTACATTGTGACCGACATGACAAGGGATTTGCCCGAGGCGGCCATTCAGGAGATTTTACATTTCATTCCGCTTCATCGCGCGGGAACGGTAGATGAGGTTGCTCATGCCGTGCGGTTTTTAGCTGCCGACGAATCAGCTTATATAACCGGGCAAGTCATCCAAGTAGATGGAGGCAGAGTAATTCGATAACAGATTTTTTTACGATGAACTAACCAAACGCAAACCAAGCAAGGAGAAACATCATGACCAAGGAAGAAATCAGCAAAAAAGTAACCGAGATTATTGTCAAGAAACTCGGCGTGACGGAAGCAGAAGTGAAGCCGGAAGCTTCGTATGTTGAAGATTTGGGCGCCGACTCGTTGGACCAGGTTGAACTGGTGATGGAGTTTGAAGATTCATTCAGCCTTGGCGAAAAAATCCCCGAGGAAGAAGCAGCCAAGCTCTCAACGGTAGGATCCACCATCGACTATTTGGTAACCCGCCTCGCTAAGTAAGAGAGTTTCCAGCAGCGGGACATCGACAGGTTCGACGTGTCGTTGAGGTTTATTTATCGTATTTTTCGGCGAAGGAGATCGTATGAGGCAACGTAGAGTGGTTATCACCGGTCTGGGGGCGGTAACGCCGATCGGAAATTCCACCGATGAGTTTTGGACGGGTTTGTTGGAAGGCAGAAACGGCGCCGGTCCGATCACGCTTTTCGATACCAAAGACCATGTGACCAAGTTTGCGTCTGAGGTCAAGAATTTCGACGCTGCCCAGTACATGGATAAGAAAGAAGCGCGCCGCATGGATCGCTTCACCCAGTTCGCAGTCGCCGCGTCCAGAATGGCAATCGATGATGCGCATCTCGACGTCAAAGCGCTCGACGCTGACCGGATCGGATGTATCATCGGGAGCGGTATCGGAGGATTTCAGACTTTTGAAGATCAGTTTGAGGTATTCATGCAGAGGGGTCCTCAGCGCGTCAGCCCATTCTTCATTCCCATGATGATCATTGATATCGCCGCAGGGCATGTGGCCATAATCAACGGCCTGAAGGGTCCCAACTACGCGACAGTTTCTGCGTGTGCCACCGGCAGTCATGCCATCGGTGATGCGTTTCTCCTGATAGAAAGGGGTGATGCGGATGCGATGGTTTGTGGCGGTTCGGAAGCCGGTATCTGTCGAATGGGAGTCGCCGGGTTCAATGCCCTCAAAGCCTTGTCCACGCGCAACGACGATCCGCTGCGCGCAAGTCGTCCGTTTGACAAAGAGCGGGATGGGTTTGTGATGGGAGAAGGCGCCGGCGTGGTGGTCATCGAGGAACTTGGTCACGCGTTGAAGCGGGGCGCCAAGATTTACGGAGAAATTGCCGGCATCGGATATACCGACGATGCATATCATATTACCGCTCCTTCCGAAGGTGGTGAGGGAGCTGCACGAGCCATGAAGGCGGCGCTGAAGGATGGCGGACTGAAACCGGAAGAGATCGGATATATCAATGCTCACGGAACATCCACGGAGTACAATGATAAGAACGAAACCGCAGCTATCAAGACTGTTTTTGGAGACCATGCGTATAAGACGCTGGTCAGTTCGACGAAATCAATGACGGGACATCTGTTGGGCGCGGCCGGCGGCATTGAATTCATTGCAACCACTCTTGCCGTTCAGACGGGCAAAATTCCACCGACCATCAACTATGAAGTGCCGGACGAAAACTGTGATTTGAACTACGTACCGAACAAGATGGTCGAACAATCGATAGAGGCAGCGATTTCCAATACCTTCGGATTTGGGGGCCACAACACATGCCTCGCGGTCAAGAAGTTCAAGAATTGAATTGATCAGCCATGGGACTTGATTCCCGTTCGGTCAGCCCTGGGTTTGGGGGGCGATGGAGGGTGATTCGTCATTGGCGATGGCCCTCCAAGTTGCGTAACGTAAAGAACCGTCGCGAGCTCATCGTCCAATTGAAAACTCTTGAGCAGGACCTGGGCATCAGGATTCATGACCCCCGAATTTTTGTTCAAGCCCTCAAGCACCGCTCGTACCTCAGTGTTTTTAATGAAAGCCGGATGGCCTCTTATGAAAGGATGGAGTTTTTGGGAGATTTGGTGTTGAGCCTTGTTACGGGTGATTATCTGTACACCAAGTTTACGGTTCAGGAAGAGGGAGACCTGACCAAGAACAAGTCCGCGTTGGTAAACAAGAAAATATTGGCCTCCAAAGCAGAGGCTCTTCGCCTGGGGGGATTTATTCTGATGAGTGAGGGAGAAGAGAGATCCGGTGGTCGCCAGCGGGCGTCGATTCTCTCCGATGTATTGGAGAGCATAATCGGCGCGATCTATTTGGACAGCGGATTCCACGAGGCGCGTCGTTTCATATTGCGATCGGTTTTGAATAACGTGGACGGCATTTTGAGTGATGAACAGCACTTCAACTACAAGGGTGAATTGCTGGAGTGGGCTCAGGCGAGAGATTTGGGAATGCCGGTTTACACGGTACTTCAGGAGGTGGGTCCTGAACATAATAAAGAGTTTACCATTCAAGTCAGTATTCGTCAGCAGCTGTACGGTATTGGAAAAGGACCTTCAAAAAAAGAAGCAGAACAACTGGCTGCAAAAAGTACGTTAAAAGAAATAAAAAATTAGGATAGAAAAACCAGAATGAAGAAAATTTGCGTTGTTGGGACCGGATATGTTGGATTGGTCTCCGGGGCCTGTCTGGCAGACTTTGGAAATGCGGTTATTTGTGCGGACATCGATGAGGACAAGATTGACAAACTGAACCGCGGAATTATTCCGATTTACGAGCCGGGACTGCAAGAAGTGGTCGAACGAAATGTGCAAAAGAAGCGACTTTCTTTCAGCTCCAGCGTGGATGAATCCATTCGTGAATCAGAGGTTATTTTCATTGCAGTCGGAACGCCGCCGGGTTCCAAAGGGGAGGCTGATCTTTCAATCGTTTTCAAAGTGGCGGAAAGCATTGCACGCAATTTACATGACTATAAAGTCGTTGTCACCAAGAGTACTGTGCCCGCCGGAACGGGCCGCAAGGTGTGGAATATTTTGAAGGAGAAAGCATCCCCCGGCAGCGAATTTGACGTTGTTTCGAATCCGGAGTTCCTGCGGGAGGGCTCTGCGGTTGGTGATTTCTTAAGACCAGACCGCGTGGTGATTGGGTCCGACAGCGATCGGGCAACCGAAGTTATGAAGATGGTTTACCGGGCATTGTACATCAATGAAACCCCGATGGTCATTACGAATATAGAGACGAGTGAAATGATCAAGTATGCGTCAAATGCATTTTTGGCAGTCAAGATTTCGTATATCAATGAGATTGCCAATATCTGTGATCGAATCGGAGCGGATGTTAAAACGGTTGCCCGCGCGATGGGCCTGGACGGACGAATCAGCCCCAAATTTCTTCACGCCGGCGGCGGTTACGGAGGAAGCTGTTTTCCCAAGGACACGAAGGCCTTGGTTAAGACGTCGGACGATGTCGGTATTCCCAATCTTGTAGTTACTGCAGCTATTGAAGCGAATGAAAAACAAAAATATTTGATGGTCGACAAGATAAAGACCATGGTCGGCAACCTGAAAGGCAAAACGATTGCACTGCTTGGTCTGGCTTTCAAACCCAACACCGACGATATTCGTGAAGCAACGTCGCTCGTTATTGTGGATGAAATTCTAAAGGCGGGCGGATCGGTAAGAGCTTACGATCCGGTCGCCATGGATATTTATAAGTCCGTCTTCTCCGACATAACGTACTGCAAAGACGTGTATGATTGCGTCGCCGGTGCTGACTGCATGGTTTTGGTGACTGAGTGGAACGAATTTCGAGAAATGGATCTGCACCGGGCAAAGAGCCTGCTTAAACATCCCCACCTCGTGGATTGTCGCAATATCTATGACGTCGAAGAAGTTCAAAAAATCGGGTTCAAATACGTTGGAGTCGGCAGGGGCTCTAAAAACCAATTTGTTGGAGCAAAATGAATCTGGAAAGCAAAATAAAAGACAAAACAGCCACGGTTGGAATTATCGGACTTGGATACGTTGGACTGCCGCTCGCGGTTGAATTTGCGGCCAACGGATTTAATACGCTCGGCATTGACCTCGATCGACAAAAGATTGAGAGTATCAACAAGGGTCAAAATTACATCGATGATATAGCCAACGATCGTTTTCAAAGTTGTGTGCAGTCCGGGAAACTGAAGGCGGAAGCAGGTTATCAACGGATTTCCGAGATGGACATAGTGTATATCTGCGTTCCCACACCTTTTACGGATAACAAGGAACCCGATATTTCCTTCATTCGCGCCGCCAGTGAAAGTATCGCCAAGGGTCTTCGGAAAGAGCAGTTGATTATCCTCAAGAGTACGACGTTTCCGGAAACAACGGAAGGAATTACTCAGCCCATACTCGAGTCAACGGGGCTCAAAGTTGGCCATGATTTCTTCCTGGCTTTTTCGCCGGAGCGCATCGATCCGGGCAACAAAAAATATACAACTGCAAATACACCCGTACTTGTCGGCGGGGTCACCAAACGGTGCACGGAGCTTGCCTGCTTGGCCAACCAGCAGATTATTGAGAGGGTAGTTGCGGTCTCAAGCCCGAAGATTGCAGAAATGACCAAATTGCTTGAAAATATTTTTCGAAGCGTCAACATTGCTTTGGTAAACGAACTTGCACAGCTGTGTGACCGAATGGGCGGGATCGATATGTGGGAAGTAATTAACGCGGCCGCAACCAAGCCTTTCGGGTTTATGCCGTTTTATCCGGGTCCGGGCATAGGCGGTCACTGTATTAACATTGATCCGTACTATCTGTCGTGGAAAGCAAAAGGGTATGATTTTCATACCAATTTCATTGAGCTTGCTGCCGAGATCAACGAAAACATGCCTCACTATGTTTACTCAATGATTGTGGAAGCAATAGCTCAAAAAGGCATCCCGCTCAAAGAATCTCGTATATTGATGCTCGGGGCCGCTTTCAAAAAGGATGTCGATGATATTCGTCATTCGCCGTCCTTGATGATCATGCAAATCCTTCTTCAACGGGGATTCAAGAACCTGATGTACAACGATCCTCATGTACCCCAGGTCGAACTGCTTGGCCAAAGGTTTACCTCGAAGGCGCTCACCAAAGAGATCTGGAGTGAGGTGGATTGCGTGGTCATTGGAACGGATCACAGTCTGTATGACATGGCCATGATTGTTGAGAATGCCCCCATGGTTGTGGATACCCGAAATGCGACGTCTTCCATCGGAAACAAAAACCATAAAGTGTTCGTCCTCGGATCGGGTCGATGGGTTTAGGCAAACGCCCCCGAATTCTGGTGATTGCGGGTGCGCGGCCCAATTTTATGAAAGTCGCGCCCATCTTGAGAGTTATGCGGTGCCGTGATCGTTTTGAAACGGTTCTCGTGCATACCGGACAACACTACGACGCCAAGATGTCTGATGTATTCTTCAACGATCTTCAGATTCCTCCTCCGGATATTCATCTGGAAGTAGGTTCCGGTTCACATGCCGAACAGACGGCGCTGGTCATGACCAAATTTGAAAAAGTGGTGATGGACAGGAGGCCCGATTCGGTGCTTGTGGTTGGAGATGTTAACTCCACCCTGGCTTGTTCCGTTACGTCAGCCAAGTTGTGCGTTCCGGTTGCCCATGTGGAGGCGGGACTGCGGAGTGGCGATCGAACGATGCCGGAGGAGATCAACAGGATAGTTACGGACGCCTTGTCGGATTATCTTTTTACGACCGAACCCAGCGGATCACAAAACCTTCTGAAGGAAGGCAAAAGAACAGATCAGATCCATTTTTGCGGTAACGTCATGATTGACTCTCTGGTCTTTTCGTCTGACCGGATCAAGAACAGCACGGTGCTTCGCGACCTGCAACTCAAAAATAACGGCTATATACTTGTTACCCTGCATCGTCCTTCCAATGTAGATAATGCCGACGCCTTACGTTCCATCGTGCACTGGCTGGACAAGCTCCAGAAGAAAGCACCTGTCGTATTTCCGACGCATCCGCGGACGAGAAAAATGTTTGAACATCATGGATTGCAGTCCGAAATTAAGAAATTAGCCGGATTGCAAATGATAGATCCGGTTGGATATATTGACTTTGTACGACTCATGCAGGGTGCCCGGTGCGTGGTTACCGACTCTGGCGGCATCCAGGAAGAGACGACATTTATGGGCATTCCTTGTCTGACGATGCGGGACAATACCGAACGGCCCGTTACCATTGACTCGGGAACCAATACGCTGATTGGTCATGACTCGGACCGGCTTCTTTCTGAAATCGAATTGATTTTTGCCGGACGATACAAAAAGGGCGGGATACCCGAGTTGTGGGATGGCAAAGCGGCTGAACGAATTACCGATGTTTTTGAAAAGGTGCTGTTATGAATATGAGGGTGGCTTTTTATGTTGTGATAACTGCCATTGCGGTGCAATCCGTGTTGGCCCAGGTAGATCCCTCGAAGGAAGCGAAAGAAGATGCTCAGCTCAAACAGGAGCTGATTCTGTCGGATCAGCAAATTTCCAAAGGAAATATTCTGGATGCGCCGATTGATCCTGACCAATATCAAGTGGGCGCCGGTGATGAGCTAGTTGTTTCGGTTCTTGGGCAGGTTAGTGAGAATTTCAAGACCATGATCTCTCCTGAGGGATATGTGATATTGCCGTCTGTTCTTCCGATCGATGTTCGTTCACTCACCCTCACTCAAGCTAAAGACAAAATTCGGCAATCCCTGCGAAAAATCTTCACCAATGCCGACATTGCCGTCAGTCTGGCATCTCTCCGTTTCTTTCGGGTTCATGTGGCCGGTGCCGTGGAGAAGGTTGGGTATGTCAGGGCTTCCGCAGCCGATCGCGTAAGCAATGTTCTGAAATTGGCGGGTGGTTCAAAGGGCTCCCAAAGAAACATCCTCCTTCGCCGGCGAAATGGGACCGAAGAGAGAGTGGATCTCACGAGACGTTACAACATGGGTGATATTGCATCCGACCCTTACGTTCTTGAGGGCGATGTGGTATTTGTTCCCGACATCTATGCCGACTATTCCGTGTTTGGCAGTGTGGGTGCTCCCGGTAACTACGAGTTGATACCCGGAGAACGATTGCTGGATGTACTTCCGTTGTGCAGAGGTCTTAAGATTGACGTTGACTCGGCGTCTGTGGAACTGGCTCGCTTTGCAAAGGATACAGGACGTGCGGTAATTTCTACCATCTATGATCTTAATACGATCTCGCGTTCGGACACGCTCAATAATTTCCGAATTTTACCGGATGATCGCCTTTTCTTCAGGAACAAATACCTTTTCCATCCGGATGATATTGTGACCATTGACGGTGAGGTCTTACGTCCGGGGACCTATCCGATTGAGGATCAATCGACAAAGGTGAGCGATCTTGTTGTCGCTGCAGGTGGTTTTACGCCGGATGTCGAACTGGGCCGAATCATTGTGTACCGTAATAGGAAGTATGAAGGCACCGATTCTGAGTACGAACGGTTGAAAAAGACTCCCTTGACCGAGATGAACGAAATTGAAAAGGCCTATTTCAAAGCCAAGTCCCGCCAGGAGTCGCCGGCGGTTAGAACCGATTTCATTAAATTATTTGGTGGTTCCGCGCTTGATAAGAAGTATGATGTTCTGCTTCGAGACGGGGACCACGTCTATGTCGCCAAGGAGAAGAAGACCGTAACGTTGGTTGGGGGTGTTCTTCGCGCCGGAATCTACGACCTTAAGCCCGGTCAGAACTATAATGCATATATAGATGCCGCCGGCGGATACAAGGACAGGCCCAAAAAGAGGGACGTTACGATTATCAGAGATTTCGGAGAGCGTTGGATCGACGCAAAGGACAATATCGAGATAGAAGATGCAGATGTTATTTTCGTACCTGAAAAAGAACCCATAGATGGCTGGGAGCTTTTCAAAGATATCCTGGCAATTACCGGCCAATTGGCAACTATCGCGTCCACTGCGGTTCTCATTTACATCACCGTCACAAGATAGGCTTGCCATCGATCACTGCGAAACGGTTCCTTTCTCATGAGCACACCCTCCCTTGTAGTTGAAGGTTTTAAATTATTTAGAGAGGCGCGTCAAGGCGCCGTTTCGGTCGGAATCTCCCTGGTACCACGGGTCATTCTGGCGGCCACGGGCTTGTTGTCCACGATACTGTTGGCTCGAGGCTTGGGCTCGGATGGGCTGGGCAAGTATGCGTTGATCATCAGTATTTCGACCCTGATTATGATGTTCGGCGATCTCGGGATTGGTCAAACCGCTGTTCGATTTTCCTCCAGAGCATTTTCGCTTCAGGATAAACCTTTGCACATCAGAATTATGCAATGGGCATTTCGTGTGAGGGTGGTGATTGTGGGAACCGCGGCAATCGCGGCCATCGTTATTCTGCCCGGCGTCGTGCAGTCCGTTTGGCGCGTGCCCGATATTCTCTATTTGTGTTTTCTCAGCGTTGCGACCGGCGTTCTTACCTCTATTTCCATGATACCGGCGGTTTACTACCAGTCACAAAAACGATATGGTATGTACGCACTGGTACAATCCGCTCCGTCTGTCGTTCTTCTAATCGGATTGCTGATCATGGCCGTACTTCACTTTTGGACCCTGGACTTGGTAGTTTGGGTAGCTCTTGCCGGTGTGGCGGTAAGCGTTCTGATCTTCTCGCAGGTTATTCCGGCATCCATTTTTTCATGGACTATTGAAAAGACCGGCTCCATGCGGCAAGACATTAGGACGCTGTTTCGTGCTCCGCACGCACAAGGTTCCGCCCTTGAGGAATTGAATCCGAATCGGTTTGCCAAGTACATGTTTGTTGCATCTATTATTTACTCGGTAACGGCAAAATGTGATATCTGGATCATGGGTTCGATGTTGGATTCATCCCAAATTGGCTGGTATCATGTAGCAAACCGGTTTTGTCTTCCCTTAATTTTTCTTCTGGAAGCCTTGAATGTGGTGTTATGGCCAAAACTGTCAGGATTCAAGAGGGTTGAAGAGGCGCTTCCGTTTGTCAAGAATTTCACTAAACTATTCGGCCTTTTATCTGTCTTGAGTCTTCTCTACGTTTTCTTTGCGCCGCTTGCCACGACATTTTTCTTCGGTGATCAATACGAATCTTCGGTCAATCTTGCCCGGCTTCTGTGTTTCAGATATTCGATTTCGATCCTGGTCTCGCCGATTTGGATTTTCGGCTACAGCCTGGGTTTGGAAAAACAATACTGGTGGGTGGCCACCATTCAATTCGCAGTTGTGGTGGCAATCAATCTGTTTTTGCTTCCGACATTGGGGGTGTTGGCCGCGGCGATTGCATGGGTAATTCATGAGATCATTGCAGCCGTATTTATCGTCTTCTTCGTTGTCATGAGAGTGGCCAAGCATCAGAAACCGACTCAGACCGCGGACAAGGGATAATATCATGAGTACCGTTCTGCAAAGAGCAACACAATCGTATCGCGACAACGGACTATTGCATGTCGTCGGTGCGGCTTTTCGCTACTTCAAACAGCAAGCAGGGCGATTATTGTTTTTTTGTTTTTTTAAACTTTTCAGATCACGACGTGTATTCTTCGTTGATGGAAAGGGTTTTCGCTATAGATTCAGCTGGTACAATTCCACCTGGAGCAACGAAAGGGCGGTTGAGATCCCTCTAATCTGGGATATCGTTCAAAGTCATCGTGGGAAAAGAGTCCTTGAAGTGGGAAATGTTCTTTCTCATTATTTTCCGATTGTCCACGATGTACTGGACAAGTACGAAAGATCTGCCGGCGTTCTTAACGAGGACGTCGTTGACTTTTGCCCGGACCAGAAGTATGATCTGATTGTCAGTATTTCCACGCTGGAGCATGTCGGGTGGGATGAAGAGCCCGTTGAACCGGAAAAGGTCATCAAAGCCATTGAACAGTTGAGAACCTGTCTGAATAAAAACGCCACTTTTGTCTTTACGGTACCATTGGCGTATCATACAACATTGGATAAGCATATCCGACAGAAAACTCTGAATCTCTCGAGGATGGTGTTTATGAAAAGGACAACCCGGGACAATCAATGGGTTGAGGCAACGCTTGCTGAAGTGCAGAACCTTAAATTTAATGATCCTTATCCATATGCCAGCTCGATCATGATCGGTTTTGTTGAAACGAAGGACTAAAACATGAAGAAAGCATTTATTACAGGCATTACCGGGCAAGATGGTGCGTATCTCGCCGAATTTCTCCTGAGGAAAGGCTACGAAGTCCATGGTATGGTGCGGAGGTCGAGCCTTTTCAACCGATCGCGAATTGAACATTTGTACTATATTGAGGGTGCCTCCTACAAAGAGCGTTTACATTTGCATTACGGAGACTTGTCTGACTCCAGCTCGATCAATCGCTTTCTTGATAAACATCATCCGGATGAAATTTACAATCTTGGCGCTCAGAGTCATGTGGCAGTGTCTTTTGAAGTGCCGGAGTATACCGGTGATGTAACCGGAATCGGTACGCTCCGGATTCTCGATGCTATTCGTGAAACCAAAATAAAGACGAAATTCTATCAGGCTTCCAGTTCGGAACTGTATGGCAAAGTGGTGAGCAGCCCACAAGACGAGCAAACACCCTTTAATCCCAGAAGTCCGTACGCCTGTGCAAAGGCCTACTCGTTCTATATTACGAAAAATTACAGGGAAGCCTACGGCATGTTCGCCTGCAATGGAATCCTGTTCAATCATGAATCGCCCCTGCGCGGCGAAAACTTTGTGACTCGAAAAATTACGCTGTCCTTTGCGAGGATCAAGGAAGGTCTGCAGGAACAGTTTGAGCTTGGAAATCTGAATGCATCTCGGGACTGGGGTTTCGCGGGGGACTATGTCGAAGCGATGTGGCTCATGTTACAGGAAAAAGAACCGGATGATTTTGTCGTGGCAACCGGTGAAACCCATACGGTACGTGAATTTGCGGAAAAAGCTGCGGGTCACTTGGGATTTGAACTGATTTGGGAGGGAGAGGGGATTAATGAGCGCGGGGTCGACCGGCTGACCAAGAAGACGGTGATTACGGTTAATCCCTCGTATTTCAGGCCGTCGGAAGTAGATTATCTGATTGGAAATGCCGCGAAGGCACGGAGTCGTCTAAACTGGACTCCGAAATGTTCGTTTGAGAAACTGGTTGAGATGATGGTGAAGTCCGATCATGACTCAGTACTCAAGTTGAAATACGGCATCCAGGGAAAGGCTTGATGAGCACCGCGGTAACAAAAGAAATAGCAGCATGTCGAATATGCGGGAATCCAGGTCTGGAGGTTGTCTTGGATCTGGGTACGCAGTTTCTCACGGGTGTATTTCCGAAGAGCCCCTCTGAAAACGTCTTGGAAGGTCCGCTTCAATTGGTCAAATGTATTGAGGGCGGGCCTCACCATTGTGGACTGCTTCAGTTGAAACACTCGTATGCGCTGGATCAAATGTATGGCGATAATTACGGATATCGTTCAGGGCTGAATGCTTCCATGGTGAAGCACTTGGGGCGTATCGTCGATGGTAATATGGAGAGGACCCGCCCGAAGTCCGGAGATGTTTTCGTTGACGTTGGAAGCAACGATGCCACCCTGCTGAAGTCCTATCCCAAAGACAGATATCGACTAATCGGTATTGATCCTACGGCAAGAAAATTCAAGGAATTTTACAGCGATGATATCGAAGTAATTCCTGATTTTTTTACTGCTTCAGCGCTACTGTCGGTTTTGGGCTCCGAACGGGTCAAGGTTCTCACTTCCATAGCCATGTTTTACGACCTGGAGAGTCCGTTGGATTTTGTTCGTGATGTTGCCGCCGTTTTGGCCGATGACGGAATTTGGGTTTTTGAGCAGAGTTATATGCCGGCCATGATTGAACGAACATCTTACGATACCGTTTGTCATGAGCATTTGGAGTTTTACGCGTTAAAGCAAATCAAGTGGATGCTGGACCGGGCTGATTTGAAAATCATCGAGTTGATGTTTACGGAAACGAACGGGGGAAGTATACTTGTCACGGCAGCAAAA
>JAGQUY010000244.1:338-4488 GCA_020438245.1 Bacteroidota bacterium | reverse complement strand
ATTCTCATGTCCTATTCCTTTCCTGATATATCTCCAATTTAGCCGCCGGGTTTTCAAAATCGCTCCGCCTGCGGCAAATAAGACTACATGGAGGATTCGATTTCCTTCAATTCTCCAGAATGATGCTTATTAAAATAGGAGGATGGGGTGTTTCCGGTAACCTGTTTGAAGATCCGGTTGAAGGACGACTTGCTGTTGAATCCGGAGCTGAACGCAATTCCAAGCAGCGTATAGCCGGTCCGGATTTCCATCAGGTCTTTTGCCTCTCGAACCCGGTAATCGTTCACAAAATCGTTAAACGTTTTTCCTATTCCATTCAGCGCAGACGACAACGCCCTCGTCGAAATCCCCAAACGCACGGCAACGTCAGAATAACGAAGCCTGCTATCGAGATACAGCTTATCCGACTCCATAATAGATGTCAGATTGCCGATGATATTCCGGCTCGCTGCAGATTGAGACTCTGACGCCGAGTCGATCAGCGGCGTGAAAAAGCCGCTTTTTCCCCGAATAGCCAGATATCCGAAAACGTAGACCAAAACGGCAAAGATTACTGTTGACAGTTCGGTGCTATTGGGAGTGGATCGTTGCATGATAAATTGAAAAGACGCCGCCACAAAACCGACGAGCGTATCGGCTGCGAATCCGACAAGCAGTGCACGAACCATGATGCTCGAACTGCGCAGATAACCGGCGACCCTTGTGAAATAAACGATCGACTGAACAGTATACAATAGATTGTAAAGCATCCGTCCCCCGTAGTCGGGATGGCCAGGCGACAGAGCTGCCTCCAACCGGTGAACCGTCGGATGCAAAAACGTCATATCGCAAGCTACGAGTGCAATGGGCAAAAGATGGATCAGGCTGACCAGCGTCCATCGCACCGGCTCCCCCGCCGACAAACGTACATAGAAATAAACCAGCGGCGGAAAAATCATCCAGAGAAGGGTCGGCACGAACCGGACCGGCCGGACAAACTCGTCGAGTCCGGCGATATGAAAAGCCAGTTGAACGGTTGTGACGCAAAATACGGAGAGTATGGCCGCCAGATATCGATTGGCTCGAACGTCTCCTTTTCGGAGAACAAGGAGTATCACCGATAGAAAAAAACCGTGCGACAAAACGGCCGCACAAAGGATCATCCAATAAGAGGCGGGTTGCATTAGAACTTTTTACTCTTCGTACCGGCGAAAAGTTTCATTTTTAAGCACCTCGCAGGCTCGTATGGACGAAAGACCACAGACTGTTCACTGCCTTCTATGGCTTATCCTGAAAGGGTTTATCCGGCTTCGGATCCGAGCCAAACCTGAGCACGTGTCCATCCGGATCTTCGATGCGAAATTCATACGCCCATGAAAAATTCGTAGGTTTCATGAAGATTTTTGTGCCTCTGGCTACGTACTCATCGAACAGCCTTTCTGCATCGGTTACTCCGATCCAGACCCAGGTTCCTGGCGAGCCTTGAGCGCCTTCGCACAGCATCAGTCCGCTTTTATCGCGGGACACCGACGCCGTTCCGCCATACTGCCAATCCATCTTAAAGCCGAGAACGTTTACGTAATAGTCGACACTTGCGGTGAGATTGACAACACTCAGGATGGGGACCGAGTTTTCGAAACCTACTTTACTCATGAAATCGTCGACAGATGTTGTTCGGTGTTAGTTTACTTTGACTTCCAGACGAGTGCAATCTATTTTATGTTTGGATGAGAAATGATTAGATTGTTGACTATCACCCGGGAGGATCATGGCACTCGTCGTTCTGTTAAGAGGCGTCAATGTCGGGGGGCATCGCACGTTTCAGCCCACCAAACTGGCGGCTCAACTCAAACAATTTGGCGCCGTCAACATCGGAGCGGCGGGAACGTTTGTATTTCACCGTCCGCCGTCCCGAAAAATACTCGAGGAGGAAATCGGACGCAGACT
This sequence comes from Bacteroidota bacterium, assembly GCA_020438245.1. Lineage (GTDB taxonomy): Bacteria > CLD3 > CLD3 > SB21 > SB21 > JAGQUY01. Next base: position 2,562 of record JAGQUY010000244.1, on the reverse strand, counting down.
GCCTGTGGATGCCGAAATCGTGATTTGCAATGGCCGGGACATACTGAACTTGATTTCCCGCGACGTATTCACGGGTTATCCGCAACGACCGGACACGGTCCGGTTTCTGAGTGTACTCACAAAAAACCCGCGCACGCTTCCTGATCTACCGATGACTTTCCCTGCCAAAGGGCGCTGGCTGATGAAGGTCCTAGCGCGTGACAGGCGTTTTGTCTTTGGGGTTTACCGACGCGATATGAAGGTGATCGGCTATCTTGGAGAGATGGATAAAGTCTTCGGCGTTCCTGTCACTACCCGCAACTGGAACACGGTGACCGCCATTGCAAAGGCCCTCGGACACTCCGAATCATAGTCGCTCAGCAAAGGCTGTGCAAGAGGCGATCCATCGGATCACCACTATTGATCTTATCCTTCGCCCAGTTCTCCGATGGGTTGAGCGGGTGCACGATGATGGTGATAACTTTCGATGGCAAACAGGATCAGCGCAGCCCAGACAATGCTGAAGCCAATGAAATGGGCCTGATCGAACTCTTCGCCGTAGACAAACACGCCAATCAAAAACTGGATGGTCGGGGCGATGTATTGCAGCAAACCGACGATGGACAGGGGCACTTGTTTGGCTGAGGATGCAAAAAGAAGCAACGGGATCGTGGTTACGACGCCTGCGCCGATCAGCAGGACGTCGATCAGTGGGCCTTCGTGCATAAAGGCGCCCGAGCCGTTCACATCCATGAAGCTGAGATAGACAACCGCTACGGGAAAAACGATTCCCGTTTCGAGCGTCAAGCCGAACAGCGACCCGAGCGGCGAAAGTTTTTTGGCAAAACCGTAGAATCCAAACGTGAAAGCCAGCACGAGGGCAATCCACGGAAGGCGGCCGTAAACGAGGGTAAGATAGCCGACACCGATCGTTGCGATGGTTACCGCGACCCATTGAAAACGACGCAGTTTTTCTTTGAGGAATAGGACGCCCAGCAGCACGCTGAGCAGAGGGTTGATAAAATAACCAAGACTGGTTTCCACGATGAATCCGGCATTGACGCCCCACACGTAGGTCAGCCAATTGAATGTCAGCAAGACGGCCGCAATCGAATACGTCGCAATGCTCTTCCCGGTAAATGCAACCGTGCGGAATTGCTTCCATTGGCCGGTTAGCATCAAGTAGGCCGTAAGCCAGAGGCACGACCAGCCGATGCGGTGTCCTATCACCTGCAGTGCAGGCACGACGTGAAGCATCTTCCAGTAGATCGGAAACAAACCCCACATGGCGTAGGCGGCAACACCGCTCCAGATACCTTTTTTCATTCAGTCATTCCCGGAAAATGATCCGGAGTATTTATGAAGATTTGATGAAAGTTGCCCGATAAAATTGCAAAGCTAATGACCGATTTTGGACTACGGAAGCATGAAATGTCTTAGACGGATGATATCGCGACCTTTTCCAGAAAAGGCGACTTATTCATTTGTACTAAGTTGTTGGCTGGTAGATAGTAGCCATCAATAGCCTATTGCTACTTCAAGCAAACTATTTGTTTTTTGCGGTGTATTGGGTAGCTTGGAGAAAGACAAGAAAGTCAGGCGTTCAATTTTTCATAGGAGGATTGCCAGTGGCAACAGAGAGCAAATGCACGTTTCAAATCACTGGTTGGGATGAAAAAACGTATCAGGAAATAGAGGGTAGTGCGAAGCTTAGTCACGCAAAGGTCACGCAGTCCTATTCCGGGGCCATTGAAGGTACCAGCAGCATCGAATACCTAATGTCCTATACCGTTCAAGGCACGGCTACCTTCGTAGGTCTGGAGCGCGTTTCCGGTACGGTCGATGGAAAGACCGGAACGTTCGTCGTTCAACACACGGGAGATTTTTCGGAGGGCATAGCACGTAGTTCGTGGTCCATCATCCCCGGCTCCGGCACTGGTGAACTTGCAAGTCTTCGCGGCAGCGGCAGCTATGTGGCTGGTCATGGTGAACCTGCTCAAGTTTCTTTCACATACACCTTCGAGACCAATGCCTAATTCGAACGGACAAGGGGAACCCCTATGCAATCGGCTGCTGAAGAAACTGGAGGGAGACGACCGTCGCTCAATTGGACAGGTCGTCGCGGACTTGTCCAGAAATGGCTCTCTCATTTCCAAAAAATTTGAACGTTGGCAGACGGATAGTACGACAAAATAGCGTCTCATCTTGCGAGACACAGACTATTTCTTTTAATAGCCGGGCTATG
>JAGQUY010000244.1:0-285 GCA_020438245.1 Bacteroidota bacterium | reverse complement strand
TTTCGACAAGTAGCCCACTTAACTTCTTGCTCGCCCGATTAGATGAGGTGTCATGAGAAATCCATTTTTCCACGGCGTTGGCGGCGTTCTCAGCGCAGATATTGCGGTGCCAGAGCATGAGCGGGAACTCAGTTTCTACGCACGGGTCCTAACGACAGGGAGCGCCCCCCCTTGGCGTGACGATCTGACGAATAATCGAGGCACACCGGTCATCGGCTTGGGTGCACGCTCCCCTGAACACGAGACTCTCCCTTTGCAATGGATGCCGCACTTCCAGGTTTCCGA
>JAGQUY010000243.1:3052-6601 GCA_020438245.1 Bacteroidota bacterium | reverse complement strand
GATCGTATCGGTCAGGCGGGTGAAGGTGATCCCGTTGTCCGTCGACCGGAAATAACTTCTGGTTCCGTAAGCGGCCCCGGCAAAAACGAGTCCGCCCGGCAGGGTTGTGATACCGTGGATAGTATATCGCGTCGGAATAGTGCTTGGATACCAGGAATCGCCGTGATCGGTGGAGTAGTAGAGACTGCTTTGCGGAGCCGTACGTTCAGCAAGTCCGATGAAAAGGTCGCCATCGGTATTGGCACACATCGTCCAGGCTTGAATATTCTTGAGATCAGGTCCGCCCGTTTTTTGCCACGACAATAAGAGGGATTGATCTTTGTCGGTCGACAAATCACAACCCGCAATCAGTATGGCGATCAGAATCCCACCGCTAAGGATTCTCATGGTTTGTTCCCAGTGTTCAACAGGGCAAACAAATGCCCAGAAACTGATTCAAGGTAATCAGGGGCGACCACTCTTCCTATCACACAAATGGGTCATTCTGTTTCCACCCTACACTTGCCGGTTGAGTGCCAGTCCAAGTTTCTTCAGATCTTTCATCAATTCAGCGAAGCTTTCAGGGAGTAATGCTTGGATGCCGTCGGACAGGGCCTTTTCAGGATGATTATGTACCTCGATCATCAGACCGTCGGCTCCCGCCGCGACAGCTGCTTTAGCCACGGGTGCTACAAGGGAGCGTTTACCGGTAGCATGACTTGGGTCGGCGAACATGGGAAGATGGGATAAGGACTTCAACAGCGGTATGGCGGAAATATCCATGGTGTTCCGGGTGGATGTTTCAAAAGTCCGGATCCCGCGTTCGCACAGAATGACGTTGTAATTGCCGTTGGCGAGAATGTATTCTGCCGCCATCAGGTACTCTTCCAGATTTGACATCATGCCGCGTTTCAGCATGACCGGTTTTCTCAGCTTGCCGATTTCCTGAAGCAATGAATAGTTTTGCGAGTTGCGGGCGCCTATCTGGAGGATATCGGCATACTGGCTTACGAGCGGAACTTGGTTGGGAGTGACAACCTCCGTAATAACGGCCAATCCGGTGGCTTCTCGGGCTTTGGCCAGCAGCTCAAGGCCTCGTTCGCCAAGTCCCTGAAAACTGTACGGCGAAGTTCTCGGTTTGAAAGCGCCGCCTCTCAGGATCGAGGCCCCGGCCTCCTTGACGGCGTGGGCAATTTCGAGAAGTTGTGTTTCGCTTTCCACCCCGCAAGGTCCGGCGATCACCGTGAGGTCGCCGCCTCCGATCTTTATGTCATTGACATCAATAACCGTATTTTCCGGTTTCCACTCCCGACTGACGAGACGATAGGGCTTCGCGGTTTGAATGACCTTCTCGACACCCGGCATGGTTTGCATTTTTTCAGACAGCAACGCTCGATCATCACCCACCACGCCGATGATGGTCTTTTCATCCCCTTTGGAAACATGCGGTGTACAGCCGGAATCCTCCACAAAACGCAGAACTGAGTTGATGGTGGCAAGGGAGGCCGTTCTGTCCATTATAACGATCATCATAAGGCACCCATAATACGCAATTGTCGGTACTCAATCAAGGAGGTGGAAGAGAGGAGAAGTTCAAACGCGTCTCAATGCGAACCATACCCTTGTCGTCACAAAGATAGATGTCTGCCGTCATGCCGTCAGCGGTTCCGTACATGTCCAGAATTCCAAAATTCAATGCGCCCAGAGGCTTTCCAACGCGATACGCGTTTCTTTCCTGGCCGGTCAGGTACCACAACGCCCCTTTATAGTGCGTCAAACCACTGGAGGTGACCTCATATAGAGGATACGGGAGAAAATTTTTCAGAACAGAAAGTTCGGCGTGGTGACGATCTCCGCTGAGAAGTACGAGGCCGTTTCGCCCGCACGCTTTTAGAAGTTGTAATAAACGCGTTTTGGATCTCGGGTAGTCGTGCCATTTTTCTTTCCAGAAGTCCTCTCTGAACACTTGAACTCCCGAACCGACCAACGTCAAATCGGGTGGCGGGTGGAGATTCAGTTGTTGTTCGAGCCAGACCCACTGCCGTTCGCCGAGTAGATCGCTTTCCGGACCCGGCGGATCGCGATGGTACCTCGTATCCAACAGAATGAGTTGGACGCTGCGACCTCGTACAGTCCATGTATACGATATGTAGTCTCCTTCCTGGGAACGGCGAGGGCTGTCCGCGGGCTCGTCCAGAAAATCCAGCGCCAGAGCCTGGCTTTCCTTTTTCTTCGGATAATACTTATCCACGTTGTTGGCACCGAGGTCGTGATCGTCGTAGATGCCGATGATTCTTGCCGTGCTTCTCAGGGTGGTGTAACCGTCCGAGTTTTTTTGACGGTCATACATCGCTTTCATTTCATCCATGTCTTCCGTATCTGCATAAATCATGTCGCCAAGCCAAAGCCAAACATCGGGTTTGCTTGCGACGATCGGCTTCCAAATGTGCTGATCCAGACGCTGATTGTCACAGGAACCGAAGGCCAATCGCATCGCGGAGTCCGGCTTGGCGGGCAGCGGGTATCCCGGATTGAGATCGCCATGATAGGGGATTGGAGGAAATATGAAAACACAACCGCTCATAAAAAGGACAACGGCTATAGCCCAAAGCCAGCGTCGTTTCATGTTTATCCCATGGCCAGTCTGACTGCAGTCGCCAGTTGGTGAATAGTGAAGGGTTTGAAAATATACGGAAGCCGTAGCCGGTTGGTGATCCAATCAATTTTTTCTTTGGTTGTAAATCCGGTCATAAAAAGAATATGAATGCCTTGCTCAAGGAGGAGAAGTTCTGCTGCCAGTTCGGTCCCGTCGCGTTCAGGCATCTGGATATCTATCATGACGAGATCAAATTGTTTGCGCCCGAAGAGTTCAAGCGCTTCGGATGGCAGGCCGGCTGTGGAGACTTCATAACCCAGTTTTCCCAGAGTCTCCTTGCAGACGGTCAATACCTGGTCGTCGTCGTCGACGACTAACACGGATCCGTCGCCCCTCAAATATTTCCGGTTCGGAATGGCATCGTAGCTGACCGCTTCGGAGGAAGCAGGAAGAAGGATGCGGAATTCACTTCCTTTTCCCGGCACGGAATGCACGTCGATGTGGCCTCGATGGTTCACGATGATACTGTTCGCAACGGCCAAACCGAGCCCGGTGCCTTTCCCGATCTCCTTGGTTGTGTAAAACGCGTCAAAAATCTTGTCCATGCTGTCCGTGGCGATGCCGCTCCCGGTATCCCTGACACTAAGTTGGATGTGGGGCCCCGGCTCCATTTGGCGACGATTGCCGATTTCGGTTTCCCGAAGCTCAACTTGCCGTGTTTCAAACGTAAGTTGTCCACCCTGCGGCATGGCGTCGCGCGCGTTCAGGGCGAGATTCATGATGACTTGTTGCAGCTGGCCGCTATCGCCTTTGATCCATGCCGGTCCTTCAAACGGTTTCAGATGAATGGATATATTCGCGTCAATGAGGCGGCGAAGCAATGTGGTGGTTTCAGAAATCAGCTGATGCAATTCAAAAAGATTGAGATCCACCGGGCTCTGCCGGGCGAACAAGAGCAGCTGGCTGACCATTTG
>JAGQUY010000243.1:0-2986 GCA_020438245.1 Bacteroidota bacterium | reverse complement strand
CTGATCATTTCCGCGCTGGGGATAATGACGGCGAGGATATTATTGATATCATGGGCGATACCGCCCGCAATCCGTCCCAGACTCTCCATTTTTTGCGCCTGGATGAGATGCATTTCCATCCGTTTGCGTTCGGTGATGTTCCGGTTGATGCTTAGAATGGCCGCTTTGCCCTTGTATTCAACAACCGATGCCACGGTATCGATATGAATCAGCGATCCGTCCTTGCAGCGTTGAACAGTTTCAAAGTGGGCGCTCTTGCTTTGCTGGAGAGTCTGCCGGACCAGTTCTTTGCCCCGCGGGATATTGGTGGATATCTTTTCCAATGACATTCCGATCAGTTCCTCCCGGGAGTATCCGTACGTAAGACACGCCTGCTCGTTCGCTTCAAGAACGATTTCGTGATCGGGTTCGAAAAGAAAAATTGCATCGCGGGCATGTTCAAAAAGACCCCGGTAATCCGATTCGGACATTTGCAGCCGATCCTGTGCACGTCGATGCTCGATGGCCATCGCAATTTGCTCGGAGACAAAGGTCAGCAGTTGTTTTTCGGTCTCTCCATACCGGATACCCTCGTCGTGATAACTCTGCACCACAAGGATTCCTACCGGTACGTTCTTGGCGATGAGCGGTACGCCCAGCCAATCCAGCGATTCCGTGCCCAGCCGTTCGACCTCGCCGGCGTGCACAAGATCTTGCACAACGTCAGGATTTGCCAGCAGCGGTTCCCCGGATCGAAGCACGTATTCCGTCAGACCCCTTCCTGCCTGCCTGGATGCGGGCGGTTGATCGTATTGGTCTGCGAAATACGGAAAACTGATTTGCTTGGAATCGGCGTCATACAGTGCGATATAAAAATTTTTGGCCGGCATCAGGCTTCCGATAATCCGGTGAATAACACGAAAAAGCTCATTCAGGTTTTCGACCGTATTGACGGCTTGGGATATATTGTAAAGGGCCTGATGAATTTTCGCGGAACGTTTTTGACTGGATTCGTCAGACGCTATGCCCACCAGACCGAGAATTTGGTTCTTTTCATTTACTACAGGAATCTTGGTGATGGCATAATCACCCCGACGGCCGGCCAGGTCCGGTCGTTCCAATTTGAGGATACGTTTCTTTGCGAATACGATGTGGTCTTCTTCGATCACCCGACGAGCCACTGCAGCCGTGTGCAGATCGTGATCGGTCTTACCGAGAATGTCACTTGCCTTTTCAAAGCCATGGGTTTGCGCAAACCGGTCATTGACAAATGTATAGACACCGTCTGTGTCCTTGAACCATATGACAAAAGGGGATTCCTCAGCCAGGGTTCTAAAAAAGGACAGCGCAGAACCGAGAAAGGCCGATTGGTTTTTTTGTTTTAAGGGCCGTGTAGATTTTTTTTTACGGGCAGGCATTCGTGCTTTCGAGTGGACTAATATCCGTCTTTCGGCGGCGTAAGTCAAGGAGACCGACCGTTCTTAAAAATCCTCCAAATTTCTTGACAAACAAGAGGTTTTCGTATATATTCGGAGCCCTTAAAAGATAAAAAGGTGGAGATCCCATGGCCAAAGGAAAAGAGAACAGAATCATCATTACCGTCGAGTGCACGACGTGCAAAAACAGCGGTTTACCCGGTGTATCCCGTTACACTACAGATAAGAATAAAAAGAACACCACCGACCGCCTGGAAGTGATGAAGTATTGCCGTGTGGAACGAAAACACACGCTGCACAAAGAAACTCGCTAAGATTTTTAGTATACGATTGTAGAAAAGGAACCGCGCGATGGCAAAGAAACAAACATTTGCAGACAAATTGACCAAGATCAAGGAACACGCCGATGTGGTCAAGTGCTCCTCATGCAGTCAGGAGTCCGTCGTAACCTATGCCAAGTATGTGGAATCCAAAGTATCCGAGAAAACGGGTGCGTGGAAATTCTTGGAGCGGCGCGTTCAGCTTTGCGGTAATTGCGGAACCATCGTCGGATAACGATGCGATTGAACCCGGATCTGTTGAAGATCCTTGCCTGTCCCGATTGCAAATCCCCCGTCCAAGTCTCGGATGAAACACTGGTGTGTGTTAATGCCTCCTGCCGGCGCCAGTATTCCGTAAAAGACAATATCCCCGTTATGCTGATCGACGAATCCATTACCCTCTCCGTCGATGAGCACCAAAAGCTTTTCCATCCAGATCATAAATAGCAGTCTTTAACTGCGACCCAAGCCGGGCATGGGTAAACCCTTGCTTATCTTGGACTCCATGGTTAATTTTCACGGCACGTTTATTGGAAAAATCTATGTCGCAGAGTCTCTCCCGGGTGCTGGTCGCTGTTGTGGCCATTCCCATTTTTATTGCGCTGGTCTGGGTTGGCGGCTTTTCTTTCTATTTGTTGGTTCAAGCTATTATGTTGCTTGGAGCAGGGGAGGCATTTGATTTGCTTGGGGCCAAGTCCAGTTCTCCTCAGCGCTGGACTGGCTATGCATTTTCTCTTGCCTGGGGATTGACTGTTTTTTTCTTTGGCTGGACCTTCGCGGTTCCTGTTCTCCTTACATTTTTGATTGTCTTGATGATTGCGGAAATGTTTCGTTCGGCAGGTTCGCAAATCCTCAATATCAGCGGAACTGCCTTTGCGGCACTCTACGCGTCCCTGTCGTTGGGATGCATGATTACGTTGAGAAATCAGCCCGATCCAGGTGGCGCTCAACTGGTGTTTCTCGTGTTTGCGGCCATTTGGGCCTGCGATTCGCTGGCTTACTATGGCGGCCGCTTGTTCGGCAAGCACAAACTGTTTGAGCGGGTCAGTCCGAAAAAAACCTGGGAAGGAGCCGTAGCCGGATTGCTGGGGGCGTTCCTTGGCGTGTTTGTCGTCCGGTATCTGTACATCCAATTTGGCTACACATTCATTCTGAGTTCTGCCCAAACTTCGATGATTGGTCTTTTCGCCGGTACTCTCGGACAGGCCGGAGACCTTGCTGAATCGCTGCTCAAAAGGGATGCCGGGATAA
>JAGQUY010000242.1:2174-2940 GCA_020438245.1 Bacteroidota bacterium | reverse complement strand
TCAATTTGATCGACACACCGGGGCATGTGGATTTTACGTATGAGGTTTCCAGAAGTCTGGCGGCGTGTGAAGGGGCCCTGCTCGTGGTCGATGCGTCTCAGGGCATTGAAGCACAGACGATCAGTAACTTATATCTGGCCATCGACGCCGGACTTCACATTGTACCGGTGGTGAACAAAATTGATCTTCCCAGCGCCGACCCTGAAAAAACGTGCGCGGAAATCATCGATCTCATCGGTTGTAAACGGGAAGATATTGTCCTGGTAAGCGCCAAACAGGGTATCGGTGTGGCGGAAGTGTTGGAGAAGATTGTCACCGACATCCCTGCGCCGACTGGCGATCCTTCGAAACCTCTGCAGGCTCTGATTTTTGATTCAGTGTTTGATCCATATAGAGGGGCCGTAGCGTATGTTCGTGTATTTGACGGATACCTGTCCCAACATATGCATCTCAAATTCTTTTCCAACGATCAGCATTATGATGCGGATGAAGTCGGGTATCTGAGGCTAAGCAGGGTGAAATGCGAAAAGTTGTTGCCCGGGGAAGTTGGGTATGTCATTGGCAACGTGCGGGAGATACAAGACATACGCGTGGGGGATACCGTAACCGATGCAGATAATCCGGCTCCGGCACCTCTTGTCGGGTATAAAGAAATCAAGCCCATGGTGTTCAGCGGAATTTATCCGACGGACAGCGATGATTTTGAAGAATTGCGAGCTTCACTGGAAAAACTGAAACTGAACGACTCCTCGCTGATTTATGAACC
>JAGQUY010000242.1:0-2041 GCA_020438245.1 Bacteroidota bacterium | reverse complement strand
AACGGAGATATGATTGAGGTGAGCAATCCTTCCATGATGCCCAGTGCGGGAGTGATCGAACACATAGAGGAGCCTTATATCAAGGCTCAGATCATTACGCCGAGCGAATTCATCGGGAATATTATGAGCCTTTCCATGGAGCGCCGTGGTATCTATAAGAATACCCACTACATTTCTCCGACGCGCGTGGATTTGACGTTTGAATTTCCTTTATCGGAAATTGTTTTCGATTTTTACGACAAACTTAAATCTTGTACCAAAGGGTACGCTTCGTTTGACTATGAGTATATCGGTTATCAGGAGGGTAATTTGGTTCGCTTGGACGTGTTGATCAACGGTGACCCGGTCGATGCCTTTTCCGGAATCATTCATCGAGACAAGGCGTACGAGTGGGGACGCAAGATTTGTGAGAAGCTGAAGGATTTGATCCCGAGGCAAATGTTTGAAGTGGTCATTCAGGCGGCGATAGGGTCGAAGATTATCGCTCGAGATTCCATTCGCGCCATGCGTAAGGATGTTACCGCGAAATGTTACGGCGGCGACATCAGTCGGAAGAGAAAACTTCTGGAGAAACAGAAGGAGGGAAAGCGGCGCATGAAACAAGTGGGTCGTGTCGAAATTCCGCAGGAAGCGTTTCTTGCCGTGTTAAAAATTGAAAACTGACATGAGCACCGAAGCGGTCATCGTTCTTGTCACGACATCCGGGGAAGAAGAAGCCGTAAGAATAGGGTCCCTTCTTGTGGAGGAAAGACTGGCCGCCTGCTGTTCTATGGTCAGGGGAGTCCGTTCGATTTACCGCTGGGAAGGCAAAGTGTGTGATGAGACGGAATGCCTGATGTTGATCAAGACGACGCGCGGTCGTGTTTCCTCGTTGAAAGACAGAGTTGCTGCCGTGCATTCATACGATGTTCCGGAAGTTCTTGTTCTGGATGTCAGCGGCGGGCTCCCGCCCTATCTAGCCTGGTTGGAAAAATCGGTTCAGGCAATCGCGTAGGATTTACGGGATAGGGCGTCCTCGTATCGGGTAATAACCTCTTCCGTCTTTTTTTCCACGTAACCGCAAATGCTGCCCAAATATTCAAGGGCGTCCTGCTTATGGAGGAGCCCTGTTCCTTTCACTCCATGAAGATCTGACATTGCCTGATCCAGGTACGATTTGATCTGAGAGAATGTGATGGGAAAAATGGAATAACTCTTCATCAAACCGATCAATTCTTCGGCATATTCCGGTTTGTAATTCATGACGATGTCTCGGACGCGAGGTTTCGAGTCTGCGTTGGCGAGCTGGAGAAGCTCTATGATGGGTAAACTAAGATATCCGTGGGCCAGATCGATATCCGATCCGTCGACAATTCCGAGCATATCTTCAAGATCGTCCGCGATCTGATACGCCATACCTAGATTTCTTCCAAACGCCGTCACCCGGTCTATCGTCCCCGCAGAAGTGGCCGTCATACGAATGCCAAGATGAGCGGCGAAAGCGAATAACGACGCCGTTTTCTCGTCGATGATCTGGAGGAACTCCTTCTTGGTGATTTCAAGCCGGTACAGCCATTTGTGCGAATAGATTTCACTTTTTATCATTTTCTTTATGGTCGTCAGACCGTCGAGCGCCAAATCTGAAGACATATGACTCACCATCATACGGATCGCTTCGGTCAACAGGTAGTCTCCGGAAAGAATGGAAGTAAGATTCCCTTCCTGTTTTTGCGCGGCCAGTTGGAATCGCCGCGAATCGGTGTCGTCAAGGACATCGTCATGAAAAAGCGATGCAAGATGCAACAGTTCCACGGCCGTAGCCGCCAAATGCAGATTGGAGGATTCTTTTTCGCCAAATTGAGCGCAACAAGCGATAACCAAGGGGCGCAACCGTTTGCCTCCCCGATGATGGCTCAGCAAAATATCCTTGAAATCGGCACTTCCCGTATTTTCAAAAACCTCCTCTATGATCGTGTCGACCTGCTCGAGAAAAGACTGCTGCCACGGAGATCTGGTTAACGGTTTCATCCGGCTTCCTTTACCGTGTTCCAACGAATGGGTA
>JAGQUY010000241.1 GCA_020438245.1 Bacteroidota bacterium | reverse complement strand
ATATTGAATGTTTTGGAAAGGCTGTGAAATTCGATGCCGACGGAACGCGCTTGATCAGCCTGCAAAAAGCTTGGCGGCGCGTTGTCGAAATACAATTCCTGATAGGCCGCATCATGGGCGGCTAAGATGTTATTCGATACGCAGAATTCAGCAAGGCGGTTGAAATCATCCAGATTTGCATCGGCGGTTGTCGGGTTGTTCGGATAGTTGAAGTACAATAGTCGGGCAGATTCCTTGATTTCATCAGGCAGAGTCTCAACTTGCATCCGGTACTGGTGATCCTTCAGAAGGGGCATTGGATAATAACGGGCTCCGCTGAGAGCGGCTCCGGTTACGTAGGCTGGGTATCCGGGATCCGGCGCAAGAATAACGTCACCGGGATTTACAAAGGCGATGGGAAAATGTGCAATGCCTTCCTTGGAACCGATCAATGGAAGAACTTCTTTCAATGGATCAACATCAAGCCGGTACCGGCGTTTGAAGAAGGCGGCCACCGATTTTCTGAAGCGCTCAGACCCGACCTGATAGGGGTACCGATGGTTTGTCGGTTGTTGCAGTGCGCGCGTGCATGCATCGATAATCGGTTGGGGGGTTGGCGTATCCGGATCGCCGACGCCGAGGTCAATAATGTCGCGACCGCCCCGCAAGGCCTCCCGCTTCAATCGATCGATTTCAGCGAACAGGTGTACCGGCAAGTGTTCAAAGCGACGGGCGAGGGCAAACATGTACTCTCCTCAAATGGCCCCTAATATATCGATATCCCCATTGCGTTTCAAGGCAACAATAAAAAACCCCGCCGGGAAGCGCTCCGACGGGGTAAAGAGTCGATGGTTTGTGAATCAGAACGCGTAATTTATCCGGACATTGAATTTGTAGTCGCTATTTTTTTCGCTGACCGACTTGGCAATATCGAATCGAAAAATGTTCTTCTCATCCCCAAAGCCGACGCCCAAATCGGTTTCCAAATCCGAAAGATGGACTCCCTTGAAAGCATCCTTGGCCGCGTAAATTTGATTTCGCCAGGCATACCCATTATCCATGAAGAGAATTACACTGAACGGGTGAAGTGGAAAAATCCGATCGTTCTTGAGAATACCCGAACTTAAACGATATTCAACGTTCGTCAGTATCATTTGGTTGCCGGAAAATGCCTTAAAGTCATGACCCCGCAAGGTGGAGATGCCGCCCACATTGAAAAGCATTTGCCTGGGAACAATCCCCGTTGCAGATCCGGCCATGAGCCGCATATCTAGGTTTTCCCAGCGGCTGAGGGGTTGGTATCTAACGGCACTGACCATATAACGGGTGAACTCAAAATCAGAATTCAGGGATTTCAAACTGCGTTCCGCCTCAGCATGCAGAATCCATCCGACTCGCTTGACATATTTCTTGCCAGTCCTCACCGTAGAAACCGTATTGAGGTCGACCATCCCGGCGTAGCTGGACATGCGTCCCTCGTCAATCGCCGGGTTCACACGGAACTCCTGCTTCGGTCTGAAGAGGGACCACCTTATCTCGTTGTCCAACGAAGAGTAGTTGTCGATCTTGTAAAGCGCGGAAACTTTCAAGACGTCATTAAGCTGCTGCGAGGCCTCAAAACTGAATCCTTCTTTTCGGTAATAGTCCCGGTAGTCCCTGTTGAGCAATAATGCGTTGAAGGCATTTTCAACATTGCCAACCAGCCATTCGTCCTGTGATCCGGTCAAGACGTGAGCCTCGCCGCCGATGGTGAAATCGTAGGGCCGGTTCCAAACTTTGTCCAACCCAATTTGGTACCTAAATGCTTTTGCCGAGAAGGCATACCCGATTTCGCCGTAAATTTCAAATGGCTTGTGTTCGTACATCTTGTGATGACGGTCAATTTTGGCCCCAATATAGGCGCCGTCGACACGGTTATAATCAAAAAGAAAGAAATTGGTATATTTATAGCGTGGTTCTCTTTCCAGGAAATATTTAATGCCCGACGATCTGCGTTTTCGATCGTTTCTCCAGTCAGAACCGGGGTCATCCACTCTTACGAACGAGGCACTGTGTGTTCTGTCGTCCTCTGCAGTTTCATCGTCCTCGTAATCTTCGTCCTGATCGTCTTCGTCGTAATCTGACCGTGATTTGTAGGAGTAGGAATATTTTTGGTTGAGCTTTCTGGTCAATTCGTCCATACGGCTATTGAATTGTTCCATTTCATGATGGAACGCTTCCATCCGATCTTTATAGGCCTGCATTTGAATATCAAAATCACGCCATGACTGGTCTCCGCTGCCAAATTTGGGCACTTTCGGCGGAGACGGAGGAGCAGGAATTGTTTCCATTTCGTCGGCATCATCAAGCAGTTCTTCTTGCCCGTCGGTGTCACTGAAATCCGAATGGTTCCCCTCATATGTGACTTTTCCTTTTATTGCAATAGCCTTATCAATTTGGCCGTTTTGCTTCACGGCAATATCGCCATCTGTCACAACAGCCCTGCCATTTAGGATTCCGCCCACAACCAAGTCGCCCCTAAAAACGATGATGTCGCCAGACACCGTAGTTCCCTCGGCGATGCGATAATTTCCGGTCAAGATCATTACGGATTTTGATCCAGGCAAGTACCGCTGTTTGATGCTTTCGATGGATTCATTCGATTCATCGTCCTGGGCAAAACCGGTAGAAAAAGCACCCAAAAATCCGATTAGCAGGCAAATAAAAGTGGTATGGATTCTAAACATGGCTCTTCCTTAAGATAGTACGAAGACTTGTATAACTACGTGGAACTTTGATCCTTTGTTTCATCGTGACACATCTATTTATAAGAGATAACCTTATTTGTAAATATAGTACAGTAATAGACCGATATTCTTCGGTAATGTTTCAACGTGTGTGTGAGGCTAAGTATGTATTTATTTTTCTCTTAAGGCTTGCTAAGCCGAAGCCTATTGGCTATATTTATGGAAATTGTCATACCGCCTTTTTAGAACTTTCACGTTGAGGGATCTCGTTTGTGATTTTACGGATTGGTTTGTTTGTCGGATCGGTATTGCTTTCCGTCCTGTTTCTTATTCCGGGAGGATTAAGGGGTCAGGATGGGGTTTTGGACTTGAGTAACTATGAGTTGAACTTGAACGAGTCTTCATCCTTGGAGTTCTCTTTGACGATTGTCAGGGGCCCTGTGGATTTTATCGAGATTCGAAATCCCTTTGAAAGCGGGCCGATTGCGATCGAATCTATCCAACGTCAGAAGCCGGGATTCTCTTTCGAGCTTGTTTTCACTACAACGGACTCAAATCAGTTTTCCAGAAGAAAAGTACAGACGGCATTGGTTACTCCGGTGTCAAAGGGTAGTCGGGTGAGCCTTGGCGAAGAGTTGGCGTCCGGGACGCGAGTGACTCTTCGTATTCGCATCAGCACGCCACGCGATGCGACAAGCAGCAGCGTTGCGGAAAAGCTTCGGGTTGTCCTTGGTCATTCCAATCGTCGTGGCAACGTCGAGGAATTGGTGGCAAAAAAGACCTTCCAACTTAAAGACAAAAAAAATCGGTAATTGGTGCTACGACTTTTCCAACATAATCGATTTTGGCTACCATGGTTCATCGTGATCGGGCTGATGTTTCCTTCGGGAGTTCGCGCGGATCAAGACAGTTCCGGCACCTATCGATGGACGAGTTCGAGGTCACCTGGTCCGACGGTCACGTATGGCTGGATTGATGCTACGGACGGCACCGATATTGGATTCACCACAGGCAATCAAGTTTCATCGGGTCTCGCGCCGAATTACACTCGTATTCCAATTGGCTTTTCCTTCAACTACTATGGAAATCCAAACGACTCTGTGGATGTTAGCACCGAAGGATTTCTGTCATTTGGCCGTCTTGGTGGGTCCTTTCCAGCAAATGACACTATCCCGTCTACATCCGTTCCGAATGATGTTATTGCCGCGTACTGGGGAAATCTGTCCTTGGTGACCGGTGCATCTGCTGTCTACTACAAGACAATTGGCAGTGCACCGAACAGACAGTTTGTGGTTTCGTGGACAAATTTTGATTGGCCGGGTCTCGCCGGTGCTCAGTTGCTGACGTTCCAGATTATTCTCTATGAAACAACCAATAATATTAAGATCCAGTATCAGTCCCTGTCCGGTGTTCGTGAGATCGCGGGGGGGGATTCGGTAACCATAGGTATTGAGTCGGGAAGCGGTATTAGTACGGTCGGGTTGTGCTATAATTATAATCGGACAACGAGTGCTACGGATACTCTTTCGAATGGCTTCGCGCTTCTTTTTCATACGAATTCGTTGTCTTCCGCCTCTGCGAGTATCACCCCGGCGAGCTTGACAACAGATGTAACTTCGCAGCAGTTTGTTTACACCATCAGAGTAACTTCACCGCCCGACTCCATGGGCCGGTTTGATTCGGTTCTTGTTTCAAATCCTTTTACGTCCAAGTCCATCACGGTGACGGATATTTCGGTTGATGGGACAAGTCAGTTTATTTCCAACAGTTCATCGCGTCCTCCCGATTATGGTTTTGCAACGTGGAGCTATAATACATCCACGGATAGTTTAAGCGTTCGAACGGCCGTCCTCGCCGTCAAGGATTCAATTTCCATTACATTTTTATTGGATGTTCCTGATACCACGGGATCGTTCACGTTTCCTTCCCATGTTATTGCGCCTTTGGTGGGTCAGAACCGGATTGCTGCATCGGGATCGCAGTCGGTAACTATTGGGGCTGATACACTATATTATATAGTTGCTCGTTGGTCTGATCAGGAGTTTGCCAACGCGGCCGGCGATACATCGTTGACTGCCGATGACTCAGTCAAAGTGTATGCGTTTGGATATGATCGAAACGGTAATTTCCTGCGTCGGGTAAAGGTGAATTGGCGTGTCGTGGGTTCGAACGGGTTTCTGACTGCGGATTCGAACTCAAGTGATTCGACTACGTTTCATGCGAAGTTGGTAGGGTCGTCTTTCTTGGTTGCAGATACGGCAGGGTTTTCTGATCAGACGGGATTACTCACCGTATCGGTAGGAGATACGAG
>JAGQUY010000240.1 GCA_020438245.1 Bacteroidota bacterium | reverse complement strand
CGATGGATTTGGGATAATCTGTTCCCTCAAGCTTCTTGCTTGTTCCGAGCTCTGTATAGATACTTCGGTCATCCAGATTGGATGTGTATGAGGCTGTCAGCCTGGAAAAATGATTTTCTATCTTGTAGCGCCAAATCGGAACATAGCGGTACTTCAGATTGAGGGCAATGTCCTGTCGCACCGTATCCATTACCCAGAAATAGGTAATCGCATTCGTGTCGGTGTCAAAAACATGCAGTTGGCTTTCCGCAGGGCTCAGGTCATTCATCTTCGTTATAACGCCCTTGCCGTCCTTGAATTGACGGGTCATGTAGGTATTCAGGCTCTCCCGATTGTCAACATCCAGGACAATATAGAAATTGGGAAGATCCGGCCTTGGAAACTTGACTACATATTTCTTGCCCTTCTTAAGATCAAACGTCTTTTGGTCCTTCTTCAGCTCGATAAATCCCTGTTCAAGACCGACTATCGGCGGCTTGGGCTTTAATTCGGAATAGGAAGCGCAGCCGACAAGGCTGAGTATAATCAGGATCGGGATCAGGTTTTTCACGTGTAAAACTCCTGTTTATTTTGTAGCGCACGAACTCTTGAACAGGTAATACCTGTATTCTTGTACAAACGGTATTACAAACGATTGAGAGACTTGGATTGCATTTGATTCGATAAAATAATTAAGGGATTTCGAGCGTCAAATGCCACAGAAGACTGAGACGTGGCTTAGGCGGGTTGGGAAATGTGTTGATTAACTGGTCTTCAAGGTATATATTTTCAACCCTTTGGCAAAACTAAGAGAAGAATAGGTCGCCGAACAGTATGGCTAAACGTGATTATTACGAGGTTTTGGGGATTTCCAAAACTGCTTCCCTCGACGAGATCAAGAAAGTCTATCGAAAGCTTGCCATGAAGTTCCATCCGGACAAGAATCCTGGGGACAAAGTGGCGGAGGAAAAGTTCAAAGAAATTGCGGAAGCGTATGCCGTTTTGAGCGATGACGATAAGCGTGCAAACTATGATCGGTTTGGACATGAAGGGCTGCGCGGTCAGCAGGGCTTTTCAGATGTCAACGATATCTTTTCTCATTTCAGCGATATTTTCGCCGGGTTTGGATTTGGCGACGCCTTTGGGGGCTCGGGCGGCGGCACCCGGCAAAGCCGTGGCGCGGATATTGAGGTTAAACTCAAGCTGTCGCTCAAGGAAGTGGCCGAGGGCGTCTCCAAGAAAATCAAACTTCGGCGGCGACAAGCCTGCGGCACCTGTGGTGGCAGCGGCGCAGCGGAGGGTAGTAAGAAGGTGACTTGCTCGGTCTGCCGCGGTGCCGGTCAGGTAAAACAGGTTTCACGAACCGTATTTGGTCAGTTTGTCAATATTGCAACTTGTCGCAATTGTAATGGCACGGGGTCCATTGTAGAGAAGCCTTGTGCAACCTGTCACGGAGAAGGCGTGGCAATGGGCGAAACCGTCCTCAGTGTTACCGTTCCTGCCGGGGTTACGACGGGAAACTATATTCCCCTCCGGGGTCAAGGGCATTCGGCTCCTCATGGAGGTCAGCCGGGAGATGTCGTTGTAATCCTGGAAGAATTGGATGATGAAGTTTTTGAGCGTCACGGAGACGACATCCTTTTCGATTTGCCGATCAGTTTTCCGCAAGCGGTGTTGGGTACGGATATCGAGGTTCCCACGCTTTACGGTTCGGCGCGTCTCACCATTCCGGCGGGAATTCAATCGGGTAAGATTCTCAGAATGAGAGGCAAGGGTATTCCTCATCTAAATGCCGGAGGCAGCGGAGACCAGTTGGTTCGCGTTCTGGTCTACACTCCGACTCGGCTGAATGAGCACGAAAAAAAGATTATGAGGGAACTGCTTGAAAGCGAAAATCTCTTGCCGTCCAAAGAGTCTGAAAGCGGTTTTTTCAAGAAAGTCAAAGAAGCGTTTTCTCGAAGTGAACAATGATGGCCCGTTTCGTCGAAAGCGCAAAACGGAGTTGGCGGCAGATTTCCGATTATCTGAATCTCCGCCCTGAAGAATTGGCATTCATTACCTTCGTGTGCACACTGACTGCACTCGGGGCCGGCATTTCGGCGCTGCGGCTGTCGGCAACCTTGGATGGGGATGGACGGGAACAGATGACGGAACAAGCGAGGGCATTCCGCGCATATGCGCAGTCTTCGGAATATAACGAATCATTGGATTCGCTGGCAGAAGTTGTTCTTGGTAGGCCGGTACTCGCGACCTACTGGAAGTCTCAAAGAGACTCTCTTCTGTCTCTTTTAAAACAGGGAACCGTCCGAACCGGCGTGGATTCATTTTTTGCTCAGTTGGGTGACGAGCCTGTTAGGGTAGTTAATCTCAACGAGGCCACCGCGGAGGAACTTGCCAGCCTTCCGGGGATCGGACCCAAGACCGCCGAACGCATTGTGACCTATCGAACACAACACGGTAACTTCAAGGCGGCTTCCGACTTGCAACGCGTCAGAGGTATCGGAAAGAAACTATTTGCAAAAATTCAGCCTTTTATTGACATTCATTAGAACTCTTAAGCGGAGGAATTATGGCGGAGAATGAAAGCAAGGCGACCGGATCGCGCCCGATGGGCCTTCGACCGAAAGCCAAAGGCAATATTTTTCTGAAAATCGGAATTGCCCTGATGACCGTTGTATTGATTTACAGCATCCTGCAGCCGGCACAGGAAAGAGAAACCCAGAAAAAACTGGTCCGTCTTACCAGGGCCAAGGTTAAAATGCTTTTCAATCTGGAGTATCGATACATCTTGAATGACACTACATTCGTGGATGACATGGGCAAACTGCTCAATTTTGCCAAGACGGTTCCACCGGATATTCTGCCAGATTCGACGTTCCGGCCGGTTTACACTGCGTATTCCCGATTTGACGACTACGCCGCGGCTCTGTCGGGAATGTCTTTAGGTGATTTCAGAAAGAAGTACATGGATTCTCTGGCAACGAACCCAATGACCGGGCAACCGTTTATTCTGGAGTTAACCACGAAGGCTGGGCGAAAATCCTTCAACATCAAACCGTCTACAAACGAGGACGAGTGGCGCGATATTGGCGGTGTCAAAGAGGGGGAGATTACATGGGATGAAAAAGCGGAGTTGGCTCTGTAGCGTCCCTTCCAAACTATGTCAACCTTAAGTGTACAAAGCAGTCGTCATGACATAGATCATGATGAGATGGACCGTGAGTTCAGCGAACGTGACTCGGTTCACCGCAATACCGCATTGGGAATCAGTCTGAGCGGTCAGAATATCATTTTTGCCGAAGTGGAAAAAAAGACCGACCATTTTGTAACCACCAAGATGGGCGTGGTTCAGACCAAAATGAAGTTTGGGTCCGGCATCGAAGGCGTTGAGCGTAATGTTGTCGATTTATATTCCTATATTAACGGTTGCCTGGAAGACAATGCAATTCGTGCACGACGCTATACCTTGTCTCTGAACACACAGTTGAGCACCCTTCATCGTATGATCGTGGAGTCCAATTCTCCGGAACAGGACTTGGAAAGTT
>JAGQUY010000239.1 GCA_020438245.1 Bacteroidota bacterium | reverse complement strand
ATTGGAACAATCTCTGGTCCAACAGGGAACAGCTGATTCTAAAACAGCGCCGCCGGGAATTCAACGGCAATCTGCCGAATACGGTTCTTGCGGGCGCGGCCCCGATGGTTTATGATGCACGTTGGGACTTTGGCGTTGAGCTTTTTGGCACACTCGCATTTTTGGATTATCAGTTTGCTGTAACGGAGGCTTCGTTGTCAAACCCTGAAGCCAATCAGAATAAGGGCAAACAGTTTATCGGCCGACTTGGATTCAATCCGGCGCCGGGATTCAGATTTGGCTTTTCCGGCGCTCGCAGTCCTTATTTGTCCAAGGCGGATCCCCAGCGCTTGTTGGAAGCCGGAAAAGGCAAAGGAGAATACTATCAAACCATCTATGGGGCCGATTTGGAGGCCTCCTATCGGTACTTGATCGTTTTCAGTGAATTCGCGGTAGGCCGATGGGATGCTGACGTAGAAGAGAATCACCTGGACAATTGGTCGTGGTATGTCGACTTCAAATATAAGGTTCACCCGCGGGTCTATATTGCCGGACGTTACGATAGGATGGAGTTTAGTACGATACGGAACCCAACCACGGGGCGAAAAGAAGGCTGGGACTATAATGTCCAGCGTATAGAGACGGGACTTGGATACCGCATTACACGGGACGCAACCCTCAAGGTAGTTGAACAATGGACGCTGTTCGAAAACAAATCCGGACTGGCAACCGTTCGATTTACCGGCATTCAGCTTTCAGTCCCGTTTTAAGACTTCAAGGAGATTAAAGAGAATGAAACTGATATCACTGCTAGCATGCATGCTCGTTCTTTGGCTGACAGACGCCGGTCTCATGCCCATCCGGCTCTTTGACTCATTGAAGGATAACTCGCTGAGTCGCATATCCAGTGAGGAGAGTTTGCCAATTCCGGGCACCGGAAGAATTTCAGGCCGTGTTTTTGTCGCCAAGGCCACAGCGTCAGCTTCCCGTTCTTCAAGAGGCTTATACGGTCGTGGCGTCTCACGACTATCCAAGGCACAAGTGGATAAGCGAGCAGTCGTGTTCATTAACAAGGTGAGTGGCCGCTTCAGTCCGCCGCAAAGCCGGCCGGTTATGAGGCAAAAGAATGTGGCAATCGTTCCGCGTGTATTGCCGGTGCTACAAGGTACAACGGTTGATTTTCCAAACGAAGACGAAATCTTTCACAATATCTTTTCTCTATCATCTACCAAGTCCTTTGATCTGGGCCGGTACTCGAAAGGAAATTCCAAAGCCGTGACCTTTGACAAAACAGGAACCGTCAAAGTTTTTTGCGACATCCATTCGCAAATGAGCGGCACGGTACTTGTACTCCAGAATCCATACTTCACCGTGGCGGATGAAGATGGGCGGTTCGATCTTTCGGGAGTTCCGCCCGGGAACTACGAGCTTTCGGCGTGGCACGAGGATTCCGGCATTAGCAGTAAGAGAATTACCGTTTCTGATGGAGACCGCCAATCGGTCGATTTCAGTTTCTAGACCACGGCGTTCACGGTCCAAATCACATTGGCAATCGCCACGGTCGTTGTTTTTATGACGGTTATGCTCTTGCATCCCATGATTCCATTCCCTAAATTCTGCGCCGGTTTGTACTATTCAGAGGAGATAGAATGAGAATTACTTTGCCTTTGACGGGCATCATATTGTCCATTACAACGATGCTTTTCGTGTCTGCTTGTTCAAAGAAAGACTCCGCTACGGTTGCTACTCTAATGGCGGCCGCGGATACTTTGCGACAGGACCACAAATACTCTGAAGCCATCGGAGTGCTTGAGGAGATTCCAACAAAATTTCCCGAGGATACGTCCGGGACCATTAAAGCCTGGGTGACAGCAGCTGATATTTGCGGGGGCGATTTACAGAATTTTGCCAAGTCGATTGAATACCACGAGAAAATAATGAATAGATTTCCGGAGGATCCGCAGTCCCCGAAGAGTCTGTTGATTGTCGCTCTAACGTATGAACAGCAGCTGCAGGATACGGAAAAGGCAAGGCACCTGTACGAAGAGTTCTTGAAGAAGTATCCGAATCACGAAATTGCCGAAAGTGTGAGAGCAAATCTGGCACTTCTCGATTTGTCGGAAGAGGAATTGAACAAACGCTTGGAAAGCGCCGGTTCGGCCCCGTGAGTTCGTTAGGAAGCACTCGAGCCAAGATCATCTGCACTCTTGGTCCATCCAGCAGCGATTATGAAATGATTCGTAAAATGATCGATGCAGGAATGGACGTGGCAAGGTTGAATTTTTCTCATGGCTCTCACGAAATGCACTTGCAGGTTATCCACAATATCAGAAAAGCATCTGCGGCGGCGGGCAGGGCGGTGGCCATACTGCAGGACCTGCAGGGCCCGAAAATCAGGGTTGGGACGTTTGGTAGCGGAGAAACGGAGCTCAGGCCGGGACAGCGGTTCACGATCACCAATCGTCAGGTGGTTGGTGACAATACGGTCGTTTCGACGACGTATCAGGAACTGCCAAACGATGTCAAGACCGGAGACAGTTTGCTGATCGACGACGGCCTGCTCAGGCTGCGTGTGATCGAGAAATCGAAAGAAGATGTTGTTTGCGAGGTCGCAGTCGGGGGAAAGCTCAAAAATAATAAGGGCATCAATCTTCCCGGAGTCAGTGTCAGCTCGCCGTCCCTCACAGAAAAAGACCATGCAGACTTGTTGTTTGGTCTGGAACACGGCGTCGACTATGTTGCTTTGTCTTTTGTACGGAAGCCCGAAGATATATTGACGGTCAAAGAGATTATTCGTTCAACGGGCAGAATGACGCCGGTAGTTGCAAAAATCGAAAAACCGGAAGCATTGGAATGCATTGACCGCATTATAGCGATCAGCGATGCCATCATGGTTGCGCGCGGTGATTTGGGTGTTGAAATGAAGACCGAGGAAGTGCCACCCATTCAAAAGCGTTTGATCTCGTTATGCAATAAGGCCGGCGTTCCGGTAATAACTGCCACCCAAATGCTGGATTCGATGATATACAATCCGAGGCCGACGCGCGCGGAAGCATCAGATGTGGCCAATGCTATTTTGGACGGAACGGATGCGGTGATGCTGTCGGCGGAAACGGCTGCCGGCCAGTTCCCGGTGCGCGCGGTGGCGACCATGCACCGCATTATCAATCAAGTCGAAGGCGACGAGCATTACCTCGATCTGATGGACGCGGCGCGGCTCGAACCCGAGCATACCTCGCCCGGCGCGATTACCGCCGCCGCACGCCAAGTCGCGCATACCTTGGAAGCTGCCGCCATTGTCACTTTCACCTCGTCCGGTTCGACGACCTTGCGCGCGGCGCGCGAGCGTCCGGGCGTGCCGATCCTGTGCATCACGCCCAGCATGGAAGCCGGACGGCGGCTTGGTCTGGTTTGGGGCGTACACGCCGTGGTCGGCGATTTCATCGACTCGGTCGAGGATATCGGCGATGTCGCCGTCGATGCGGCGGTTACGTCGGGGATTGGCCAGGAAGGACAAGCGCTGGTGATCACCGCCGGCATGCCCTTCGGCACCCCGGGCGCGACCAACATGCTGCGCATCG
>JAGQUY010000238.1 GCA_020438245.1 Bacteroidota bacterium | reverse complement strand
CGTCCTCTGGCTTTCCAAGAAGACGCCCATCAATAACGACTATCGTATCGGCTGAAAGCACGATCTGTTCAGCATGCAAAGTGACAATTTCAGCCGCTTTCTCCCGTGAAATTCTTTTCGCCTGTTCCACCGGATCGCCATTCGTAAAAACCTCTTTTATGTGGCTGGGCTTTATGATAAACCTAAGACCGACTTGTCTCAGAATTTGAGCGCGCCTTGGTGAGGACGATGCCAGGACTATTTCACCAAATCGGTCTGCAAGGTATGACGAATTCTGCATTTAGAAAGGATTTGGCGTGTGTCGCTGTCGATTAAAATTTAGCCGAAGAGGTGTTCATTTACAACTGTTTTCTCAAAACTTAGAGCGGGATGTTGCCATGCTTTTTTCGCGGATTTTGATCGACCTTGTTTTCCAGCATTTTGAGAGCTCTGATCAGTTTTGGCCGCGTCAAGTCGGGTTCGATGACATCGTCGACATATCCCCTTTCCGCCGCTTCAAAAGGATTGGCAAACTTCTCCGTATATTCGGCGACCAATTCTTCCTGGGTTTTGGCCTGATCGGAAGATGATTCGATTTCCTTCTTAAAAATGATTTCAACAGCCCCTTTCGCTCCCATAACGGCAATTTCAGCGGACGGCCAGGCAAAATTGATATCCCCCCTGACGTGCTTGGAATTCATGACATCGTAGGCGCCGCCGTAAGCTTTTCTGGTTATGACGGTAACCTTGGGAACCGTAGCCTCACAAAAGGCATAGAGCAGCTTCGCCCCATGCTTGATAATTCCACGCCATTCCTGCTCACTCCCCGGAAGAAAACCAGGAACATCTTCGAATACCACCAACGGAATATTGAACGCATCGCAGTACCTGACAAAGCGCGCACCTTTCAGCGATGAATCGATATCCAATACGCCCGCCAAAACGGCCGGCTGATTCGCCACGATTCCAATTGAGCGGCCACCCAGCCGAGCGAAGCCGACTACCATATTTTGGGCGTATTCTTCATGCACTTCAAAGAAGTCACCCTCGTCCACGACAAGTCGAATCACCTCTTTGATATCATACGGCTTATTTGGGTTGTCCGGAATAATAGAACGCAATGCAGACTCGCATCGATCTGGCGGATCATCGGACGGAATGCTTGGCGGATCCTCCATGTTGTTCAGGGGCATGAAACTGAGGAGCTTTCTGATTTTCATCAGACAATCCAGTTCGTTGTCCGCCGCAAAATGAGCAACACCGCTCTTGGTAGCGTGGGTCTGGGCTCCTCCCAACTCCTCCGACGTTATGGTCTCGTGCGTGACAGTCTTAACGACATTAGGTCCTGTCACGAACATGTAGCTTGTGTTCTTGACCATTAGAATAAAATCGGTGATTGCGGGCGAATAAACCGCGCCACCGGCACATGGCCCCATCACAGCTGAAATCTGCGGAATTACACCCGATGCAAGTGTATTTAGAAGAAAGATATCGGCGTATCCTCCAAGACTGACAACCCCTTCCTGTATCCGAGCGCCGCCGGAGTCGTTTAAGCCAATAATCGGTACACCGTTTTTTAGGGCCATTTTCATGATTTTCACAATTTTCTCTGCATGCACTTCACTAAGACTGCCGCCGAAAACCGTGAAATCTTGGCTGAATACGTAAACCGGCCGCCCATCGATGAGACCATATCCCGTCACAACGCCGTCCCCCAGTGGCCTTTCCTTGGCCAAGCCAAATGCGTTTGATCGATGCCTTGCCAGCATGTCCAATTCCTCGAAGCTGTTTTCGTCCAAAAGAAGTTCAAGACGCTCCCGAGCCGTCAATTTGCCCTTTTTGTGCTGGGCCTCAATTCTTTTTTCACCGCCGCCCAGAAGCGCTTCCTGCTTAAGTTTGCGCAGCACTTCAACTTTCTTGTCCATCAAATGAGCTCCGAAAATGAATGGCAAAAACGCCACCAAATGAGTACGTTTGACAAAAGTAGGAACTATTTCAGTGCTATTCAAATTGATTTTCAGTGCAGCCACCCGAACGTAATCAAGGTCAATCTCCGGACACAAGGGTCGCCGCCTTGTTTGCAGATGCGCCCGAGGAAGCACAGCCGTTCATACGACGTCTGACGGCGGAGTTGAATCGGTGTCCCGATCCTGACTTGGCATTGACAACGTTTGACCGGTTGACTTCCTCCGTTATTAACCGGCAATCCTTTTTCAAAACGTTGACGGATTTCCCTCCCATTAT
Organism: Bacteroidota bacterium; assembly: GCA_020438245.1. Taxonomy (GTDB): domain Bacteria; phylum CLD3; class CLD3; order SB21; family SB21; genus JAGQUY01. The sequence goes on along the minus strand of JAGQUY010000238.1, from coordinate 2,879 downwards.
CGCACGCCTTGTCCGGCTCTTTATTTCCAGTTCGCATCTCAGTGAAATTCTTGTCCGCGACTTCCATTTGTCCTATCTGCTCATTACGCCGGAACGAGACGCCCGCCCTTTGAGTCCTAAGACCTTGGCCGATACGATCGATCGGATCTTGAATCATGCCACGTTTTCTATTTCCGGCAAACTGAGCGCCATTCGAAGTCTGAAGGAAAGGGAATTGCTCAAGATCGGAATTCAAGATTATATCCTAAATGTTCCTCTCGAAACGACGCTGGTCGCCATATCCGATTTGGCGGATGCAATTGTCAACGCAGTTTCCGTTCTGGTTTATGACGTTCTTACCGCGAGATACGGTACGCCAAACACTTCATACGGCGTTGTTGCACTCGGCAAACTGGGTGGGCGCGAGTTAAACTACTCCTCCGACATTGACCTGATCTTTGTTTACAACCAAGAGGGGCTTCTCGAAAAAACAACGTACCATGAGTTTTTTGCTCTGCACGCCGAGGGACTCATCAAACACCTGACCGAATCAACATCGGGTGGCATGCTATATAGAACAGATGCGCGCCTCCGTCCGGACGGAAATTCGGGCCCTCTAGCCAGGGCCAGTCAGGCGTACCATCATTATTATGAATCCAGAGGTCGTCTTTGGGAACGTCAAATGCTGATCAAAGCACGGCCTATTGCCGGCGACCTGTCTTTCGGACGTAAATTCATAGACTCGTTGTCGCCCTTTGTCTATCCAAAAACATTTTTTGAATCACCGATCGACGAAATTGCCAACATGAAGTGGCGCATCGAGGAAAAAAAGAGTGCCGTCAAAGAGCTCAATATTAAGACCTGCCAGGGGGGAATACGCGATGTCGAATTCATTGTTCAAGCATTGCAATTGATGAATGGCGGAGAAAATACAAGCCTGAGAACCACCAATACGCTCGACGGTATACGCGTACTCCTGGGGGCCGGATTGTTGAAGCCGAATGAGGCCGAACAGCTTTCAAAAGGGTATATTTTCTACCGAAAGGTCGAACACCTTTTGCAAGTTCAGTCGTTTACTCAAACACACCTCGTCAAGGATTCGGATTCTGAGACCGAACGGTTGGCGTTTCTTCTCAACCTGGAGAATAGGACCGTTTTTCGCAGTGTGCTCAACGAGCATATGACCCGCATCCGCATTCTCTTCGAGACGGTTTTCTTATCTTCCTCAGACCCGACTGTTGGGAGCTTTAATCTACTGGATGAATCCTTGGGCAGCGGCGCAGAAGGAGTCCTCTTAAGGTCCGGGATAGAACACCCTGAGACAGCGCACACTATACTGAGACAGCTGGCTTTTGGCCGATTTCCAAGAATGAATCGCAGATCAGATATCAAGGCATTCGAAACGCTTTTGCCTTTGTTAATTTCTGATCTGAAGAGTGTCCCGAATCCTGATCACACCTTGGCCAACTTGGAGAGAATACTTTGTGGATATCCGTTTCCAGAAACAATTTTCAAGTATCTGGCAGGACATGAAGACTACAGGAGTGCGCTGGTTACTCTGTCGTCTTTCGCCCATTCGCTCACGCACGTTTTGTGCGAAAAGCCATCGTATTTGGACTATCTGATGACCCGAATCCCTGAGTGGAAGAATGGTGACACACGAGAGCCTCACGTAGCCTCACATGGCTCGCTCTTTGTTTATAAACAGGTCGAGACACTAAAACTGGTTTTGCAGCTCGAATGGGGAATTCTGGATCTACCAACATTCCATCAACGCATCACGGAGCTCGCCGAAAATATTGTCCTTGAGAGATTTCAATCGGTCTTTTCAACTACCGATGAAATTGTGTTTCTCGCGCTTGGTAAATTTGGCGGACGCGAGTTGGGTCTCAAATCGGACCTGGACATTGTTTTTGTCTGCAGTGATCATGCCGATGTCAACGGCCTGATGGAAAAATGCCGCGTTTTCCTCCAATCCACTTCTGCCAACACTTCGGAAGGAAAACTATACGAAGTCGATGTGCGACTGCGCCCCGACGGTAAGAAGTCTCCGTTGGTGGTTTCTGAAAGCACCTATCGGAGTTACTTCGAAAATCGTGCCATGTTCTGGGAAAGACAGGCGCTTACCAAGGCGCGAACCCTTTGCGGACCCGATGATTTGAGACAACGCTTGGATCGAATGGTGAAGTCAATCCTCTATGACCAACCGTTGCAGGAGGTCTGGCGACAACAAATCGCAGATATGCGTCAACGACAAATTTCGGAGAAGATATCAACCGCCGATGACAGCCGTTTGGAAATCAAATATGCACGCGGTGGTCTGACTGACATCGAATACGCCATCCAGGCCCTTCAAATGAAAGCCGGGACGAAAACTTCTGATCTTCGAGACACGGTTCCGCTGGCAGAAGCGATGAAGCGTTTGAAAACCCAAGAACTACCAAAAGCTGAAATGTTCGAAGATATATTGGAAGCATACAGTTTCCTTCGGCGCGTCGAGCATTATCATTTTGTTGCGCTCGATCGAAAATCCAACAAGCTCCCCAACGATGAAAAACAGCTTGCTTTGCTGGCAAAGTTTTGTAAACTTTACACTAAGGAAGCATTTTTGGAATTCCTTTCAGTTCAAAAGAACAAGGCGGAAATTTTTTTCAAATCCGTGATCGAAAATGATTGAGCATCTGACATATTCCAATGATACAAATCCTGACGGAATTCCCGTCCTAGGGATTGTTTCTGCGGGGACACCAACGTTCTCCGAAGAGGTTCGGCTTGGTTTTGTGGCAGTGCCAGCCCATTTGCTTTCGTCGGCCCGTAATGAGGTGTTTGCCCTCAGGGTTTCCGGGGACAGCATGATCGAGGACGGCATCTATGATGGTAATTTTCTTATCGTCAAATCT
>JAGQUY010000237.1 GCA_020438245.1 Bacteroidota bacterium | reverse complement strand
GTTTTTCCCTGGGGGTCAAGAACACCCGGTTTCGGCATTATTTTTATTTTTGCGGTCAGCATTCCGGTTGAAAGTAAAAAGTGCGGGCAAATATACGCGGACAGGAGGTTATTGGCAACACTAATTATCACCTGCCAAGCAATCCATTGAGAATCTTTTTTTCTGCCGGCGAGGCCTTCGTATTTTCCACAACCCGAAGTTCAGGCGTCGGATGAGCCCTTACGGAGGATTGTAACTCCAAGGTCTTATCATTGCGCAAGACAACGAGTCGAACCGATTCGCCTACTTTGAGTTGCTCGAGACTTCCGACCGATTCCCTGATCTGGTCGAGATCGCCGATCAGTTTTTGATGTTGAATCTCCAGGATGATATCTCCGCTTTCCAATTTCAAGTCGTCACTCGTCGATTCCTTTGTCGTTGTTGTAACAAACAACCGATTATCTTCATCAACATCAAAGGTCCATCCGAAAAACGGGCGGTATAGAAAATCATAGCGTATTCCGGCACTACGGAGGAAGGGTTCTACGGGAATATATTTCGATCCTTTGACGTAGTCGTTGAGTATAGTCTGAATGTTTACGCCCGTGGCCTTTTTGACCACTCCGGAGAAGTTGTTGTCGTCGTAAACCCGATTTTGTTTATCCATGTACTTCAAAACATCGTCCAGCGATTTCCGGTTCTTTGTCTTGCGGCGAATTTCGATATCGATCAGCAACCCCATGAGGGCGCCCTTGGTATACATGGGAGCAGCAACACCGGTCTCTGCCGACCTCAAACTGAGGGTCTCCAAATTATCCTCAAGGTTGTCGAGCACCAGTCCGCGAATTTCCTGGTACAAATAACTCGGAGGCAAAATTCCGGATCTGACCAGCGACAGCTTGGCATAGTATTCTGTAATGCCCTCGATCACCCACATCGTCTTTATTCGAAGTGAATCCTGGTAGTTTAATTCCTCAATAGCCTTGGGATGAATTCGCTTCGGAAGCCATGCATGAAACAACTCATGTGCGAGGACCCTGGAATAAAAAGAGGTCCTTATATCTCTCTGTGCGGAGGGCTGAGGAAGATAGTATGCGCTCGATGCACGGTGTTCAAGCGCTCCAAAACGGGTTCCGTGATTCGAAAAGACCATCAGAAAAAAATATGTTCGGAATGGTAACCCACCGAATAGACTGGCTTGGAAACGAACGACTGGCTCGGTAACGGCAATCAACGAATCAACCGGTATCTCTCTGGCAGACGATACAACAAACTCGAACGTCGTGCTATCCACCATGAAACGAGCGGTCTCCAGGTGGCCGTCGCCGGCAAGTACGGGCGAGTCGACCAATTGATCGTACGAATCCGCGTGATAAACTGTGTCAAACGGTAATGCGCACCAAACGCGCCAGCCGGAGGGGAGAAGGTATCTGACATTGTACTTGGAAGTTGATTTGTTGGTGAAATATCCGAACACGGTCGTGGCATTAAAATACAACAAATTTGAGTCCAGGTCGTTGAGGGTCGTGGGCAATGCCTCTACGCTGTCCTCCGGAATATCAAGGACCGAATAAGTGATGTTTGCAAGCCGTCTGGCCTGTTTGATGTGCCACGTGTTGATATCGACACGAATCACCGGCAAGGGTAGTCCCGCAGTATCCAGTGCCGAGAATCCCTGAATCCACTTCCCAAAATTCAATACCCTGTAGTTTCCGGGTGCCCATGCAGGCAGGCAAAAAGTTGCGTCGTCGTCATCAAATGACGGCACTTTCATTGACACGTCCAAACGATCGTCTGGGATGTTCACAAAAAGGGTAGTATGAATTTCCTGAGCGCTCAGATCTGTCAAAAGAAGGAACAGGCCCAGGACGAGGGATCGTAGAGGGGACACTACTTGGCTAGCGCTTTTTCGTACCACTTGATATAAGGCGCGAGGTGCTTTCCCAGGGAAACGTCGCTCTTCATTAAACGCTTAACCAGAGACTCCCACTGTGTTTTCGTTTCAAAGACCGCCAAGCCGGATTCGATTTTTCGTGCGAGGTCATGATCGTCCTGGTAAACAAGCGCGTTTCCCCCACGGTCTTTAATTCCATCGAAGTATCCGGCAGCGTACGCTTGCTTGGGCACCACGGGGATACATCCGTATCGAACGGCGTTGAAGTAATAGAGTTCGCTGAATTTGTCTGTCACGGGAATCCATAGAAAGTCGCTTACTGCAAAGAAATTAGGTCGAAAATAATCGTCGGGATCTTGAAGCGTATAAACCTTGTGATTTGCATTCTTCTGAATTAATGACTTGATCGTGGAATAGGAGGACGGATTCTTGTCACCCAATATGAAAATTTGCAGAGACTGATCTCGGACAGCCTTCAAGAATTGGGCAATGGACTTGTGTTGGTTTTCAATATCTTCCGCAAGAATCCCAAGAATTGGTTGTTCCGCCGAGAACCCGGTTCGTTTGTCTTCGATGAAATCTTCTTTATTGGTCTGTTTTCTCTCCAGTTTTTCACTGGTAAACGTTTTGTATAGCGTGTTGTTGCTTGCAGGATTCCACAATCCATGGTCGCCGGCAAAGGGAACCTCTGATATCGACTTGACAGACTTGAGGATTCCCTCAAAATCGGGGTTGGGCTTTCCGAGGTCAGTCAGATACTTATGAATATCCACGATGGAAACGGCGTCGGAATATTTGAGCGCACACTTAAGAAAAGAAAACTTGTTCTTATGGACACAATCTTCTGTTTCTATCACGGAAGAAGACGCGAACACCTTGGATGCAAAGCTCTTTTCGAAAAGACCTAACTCATGAAAATCGGTAATGGAAAAAGTGACCACTGTTTTCTTCAAGAACCCTTTTTGTTGTTCTTCTCGAACAAGTGCAGGAAGAAGACCGGTAGGCCAATCGCAACAATGAATGATGTCTGGCTGCCATCCAAGAGTCCTCAGAGTTTCAATGGCAGATTTAGCCAAGAACAGCAGGCGCTCATGGTTGTCCTTGAAAAACTGTCCGGTTCTCTTATCCCGCAGCATATCCGAGCGCTTGAAGTACTTTTCAGAATCAGCGAAGTAAATTTGCGTCTTGCTTTCCGGGATGAACCCGGACTTGATGGAAACGGGGAAGGTGCCGCTCGGCATCGTGATTGGGATGTCTTTCAACCGGATAATGTCCCTGATGATATGTTTCCGCTCGTTGATAATGCTGTATTTTGGCATGATTACACGCACTTCAGGCCCGTGTGCCTGAACATAAGGCGGCAGTGCGCCTGCAAATTCTGATCCACGGCTGCCCTTAACAAACGGGTATACTTCTGCGGTGACAAAAAAGATTTTCGATTTCTTCACACGGGTATGACTCCTAATTCACACTTAGATTCTAATTTGTCTCAGATATTCGGCCGCTTCTTCGGGCGGTGTTGGGTTGATGAAGAAGCCGCTTCCCCACTCAAATCCGGCCACCTTGGTTAACTTCGGAACGATTTCCAGATGCCAATGGTAAGACTCGGGCTGATCAAACTTGTTTACTGGTGCCGTGTGCAGGAAGTAGTTGTACGGGGGTCGGTCCAAGGCGGCATCCAAGCGTCGCAGTACCTCTAAAAAAGTTGGGGAAAGGCTTTTGAGGCTCCCCGAAGACTCATTTTCAAAATGGCTTTGATGTCGCTTTGGAAGGATCCATGTTTCAAAAGGGAAGCGAGCGGCAAAGGGCTCAATGGCAACGAAGTGATCGCTCTCAAAGACAACTCTTTTTCGATCCCGGAGTTCCTGATGAATGATATCACAGTAAATACATCGTTCTTTTAGTCGATAATGTTGAATGGAGCCTTCGATTTCCTCAGACACCGCTTTCGGAACTACCGGTGTCGCGATCAGCTGTGAGTGCGTATGCTCTACGGTGGCTCCAGCTGCTGATCCCCGGTTCTTGAAAATCAAAATATATCGAAGCCTCATATCTTTCTTCAGATCCAGAATCCGATCCCTATATGCGCTTAACACGTTATAGAAATGTTCATCCGAAAGGTCGGTAATTTCCTGATCATGTCTTGGTGTCTCTATAATGACCTCGTGGGCCCCGATTCCCGGCATGATATCGTATAGACCTTCACCTTGCGCGTCCATGGGCTCTTCTACCCGAAGAGCCGGATACTTGTTAGGAACCACACGTAGGGACCATCCCGGTTCATCGCGTTGAGAACCTGCCCTATGGGCCAGAATCTCGGGCGGCGTGATGGATTCACTCCCTTCACAAAAGGGACAGTGTTTGTTTTTCTTTTTTTCTTCTATTGGTGGAAAGTCAGATGGTCGTTTTCCGCGTTCGTGAGAAATAATTACCCACCGACTCACAATCGGATCCTTGCGCAATTCAGACATCAAAAACCTCAAAGAACGACCCAAAATTCAACTAACAGTACGACAAAAGCGTGAAAGATTCAATGGCAAACAATTGGAGGCCAAATAAACCTTGCGTATTTAGCCTCTAAAACGTAGTTTTACAAACTATCACATAATCAATTTTTTTCTTCGGGCATTCTCACTAAACAGGAGTTGACATGGAGGGCATCCAAACGACGATCAAATATACCGGACCGAATGATTCCATCGGTGTAATCAAGGTTGGCGGGTATATTGATACGACTACTTCGTCAGAGCTGGAAAGGTCGTTGTCGTCGTTGTTAAAAAAGAACCAGTACAGAATCATAGTAGATCTGGGTGACGTCGACTACATAAGCAGCGCAGGGTGGGGTATATTCATCAGTGAAATCAAAGGCATCAAGGAGAACAGCGGGGACTTGAAGCTTGTCCGCATGATACCGGAAGTTTATGAAGTATTCGAGTTGCTGGAGTTCCATTATATTCTTAAAGCGTATGATACCATTGATGACGCGGTCGACGCCTTCGTAAAGGAATCGGGTGGGGCCCTTTTGAGCGCCCCACGCCAAACCCCTCGGGACACGACAACACAAATGGTCATGATGGGCAAGCCTTCTTCGCAGGTTGCCGAATCGGTTGAGGAAAAAGAAGCGGAACCCGAGGAAGAGCCGGCAACTGCTGAACATGACATTGACGACATGACGGTCGATGAAAAGATAGATCATTTATTGTCCAAGAACTCGACATTAAGTGCTTGGCAGATCAAAAAGATTCTGAACTCTTCGGAGTACAGCTACACCAATATTGGATGGTTCGAAGTTCGAAAGCGTCTGAAAGGCCGAAAGAATCGCTAGCCAAAGGTAAATTTTCCAAATCTGAAATGCTTCGCCCGCTGGTGGAGCATTTTTTTTTTGCACTTTTGACCGCACATTTGACTTCCCGTTTTTCGCAGTTTTGCCGCAATATCGAAATTGAAAGTGTGAATCGGTTATGGTTACAGCGCCAAGAACGACTTTCAAGGTTAATTTTTTTAAGAGTTTACGACTTATCTTTTCAAAAAAGATATCCATCCGATATTGGTGCAGGCAGTGTGGCCAACTTCATGAGGTCGAAGTGTCATACGGTTCGGCATATCCGGCTTTTATATGTTCAACATGCGCAGCACGGAACATTATTAATGTGAAGTACCTTTGAAAAAAAATTCAATCTCCGGGGAATCTTCGTGGTCAGAACATATTATTATTATTGACATTCTATTTTGGATTACATAGATTTACCTAGATTTTGAATGATCTAAAGATTTTGAATAGTTACGATAGATTAAGGAGGATCCAAGAATGAAACGACTAGTGTGTGCTGCCTTCGTTATGGCGCTGCTGGCCAGTTGCAATCCCTATGCTTCGCAAGAGCAGGTGCAGCAGATGAATGAGAAAAAGACCAAAGTGAATTCGATGAGGACGGAAGTCCAAACGCTGACTGCCGAGAAAAAGAAGGCCGATCAAGATGTTCAGCAAAAAAAGCAGATGCTTGAAAAAGCCAGAAAAGAAAAAGACGAGGTTATGAAGCGCCTCGAGGCAATGACAAAAGAAAATAACGACGACAAAGGCAAATAAAAGAAAGCGCAATAGGAGAAGAACATGAAGTACTTTATGACTCTGATGATCCTTCTTGGCGTTGTTGCGGCAAGCGCTTTCGCACAGGAAGAAAAGATCAAGAAAGAAGACTGGCAGAATCAGATGACAGGGCTTACGACGCAGGAAAGCGATCTAGCTCGTCAAATTGACAGTCTGAAGAAATCCACCTCCAGCGCCAAGGATGAGAGCGCCAAGCTCGATCAAGAATCAGAGGCGATTTGGAATGAGATTTATGCGGCTGTCGGTACCGACAAAGCCGGTGTGGATGCATATAAAAAGCAGTTGACCGACTTTGAAGCGGTTCTCAACGAACGCGCGAAGATGAGTGATGAACAGTTGAGCAAAATGGGTAAGGACTTGGATTCGTTGAAAGTGGCGGCATCCGGTTTCAAGAAAGACAAGAGGTATGCGCTCACCGAGATCTACAACAAAGTCAACGACCTTGTCAATCGTGCCGAACAGCTTATTCAGCGCGGCAAGAACTACACGCCACCCAAGCCGAAACATGACAGTTACACGGTCAACTCAGGTGATTATCTGTGGAGGATTTCCAGCAAGAAGGAAGTTTATTCCGATCCTTTCCAGTGGATGAAGATTTACTCGGCCAATCGTGAACAGATCAAGAACCCTGACTTGATCTATCCAGCTCAGACGTTTTTGATTCCAAGATCTCAGGAAGCCAATGAATACTGGGTTGAAAGAGGAGACTACCTGAAGGGTATTGCACAAAAGGTATATGGCTCTCCGGCCGACTGGGTGAAAATCTACAACGCCAACAAGAGCATATTGGGTGAAGATTCGAATACGATTTATCCTCACACGATTTTGATTATTCCGAAATAACGAGGGTCTTCCTTCGTGATTTCAGCCGAGACGGATTGTATAAAGCTCTCGAATGTGAAGCATTCGGGAGCTTTTTATTTTAAGGAGGTTGCCCAACGGAAAAGACATTGAGAATCAAAGGGGTCAATCCGGTAATTTTACTGGGGCCCAATGATGCCCACCTGCGTGTGATTCAGAAGAACTTTGAAGCCAAACTGGTAGTTCGAGGTGAACAAATAGCCATCCGCGGTTCGGAAAGAGAAGTCCAACAGATTGAAGAAATCTTCACGGAATTGGTTTTCTTGTGCCACAGAAAAAACCAAGTCGATGCAGTCGATGTTGAAACGGTAATTCGAATGGTCAAGCTAGGTGAAGAGGATCCGGAAGAAACATCCGCCGATCATCCCAAGAACCTGAACGGTGTAGTCCTGTTCACCCATCGGGACTTCATTGAAGTGAAGAGCGAGGGGCAGCGGCAGTATGTTAAGATGGCGAAGCAAAATGACATTGTTTTCTCCGTCGGACCGGCCGGTACCGGAAAGACCTATCTCGCGGTAGCCTTGGCTGTGTCGGCACTCAAAAACAAAGAAGTCGAACGCATCATTCTATCCCGTCCAGCCGTGGAGTCAGGGGAAAGCCTGGGGTTTTTACCCGGTGATTTGAGAGATAAAATTGATCCTTACCTGAGGCCCCTGTATGATGCACTTCATGACATGATTCCGGGCAACAAACTGAGAACCTTTATGGAGCAGGGTATCATAGAAATTGTGCCCCTTGCGTACATGCGGGGCCGCACACTCAACAATGCATTTGTAATTTTGGACGAAGCACAAAATACAACCCCGATGCAAATGAAAATGTTCCTGACGCGTCTGGGTGCCAACTCAAAATCCATCGTCACTGGAGACGTTTCCCAAAGTGACCTACCCAGAGGAATGATGTCGGGGCTGCAGGAGGCGGAGGAGATACTAAGCGGGATTGAAGGAATTGGATTTGTCTATTTTTCGAAAGCCGATGTCGTACGCCATCGGTTGGTGAGAGATATCATCGATGCGTATGATTCGAAAGGGCAGGATGATGCCGGATCGAAACTGAGCATACAAAGAAGTGGAGATTAAGACTATGAGAGAAGTAATTATTGCGAGTGCCGTAAGAACGCCTGTTGGAGCCTTCCAAGGTTCCTTAAGCGGGTTGGGTGCAACTAAGTTGGGATCCATTGCAGTGGCCGAGGCGATTGACCGCGCCAAAATCAAGAAGTCGGAGGTGGATGAAGTTATTATGGGCAACGTATTGACTGCAGGGGAGGGACAGGCTCCTGCCCGCCAGGCCGCGTTGTTTGCGGGTCTTCCGGAGTCGGTCACCACAATGACCATCAACAAAGTGTGCGGTTCGGGACTCAAGGCGGTGATGTTGGCGAGCCAGGCCATCCAGTGTGGAGATGCGGATGTTATCGTTGCCGGCGGAATGGAGAGTATGTCGAATACACCGTACTTGCTGGATAAGGCACGGACCGGTTTCAGAATGGGCCACGGCCAGCTTATCGACAGTATGATCAAGGACGGTTTGTGGGATGTTTATAACGATTTTCACATGGGTACAGCTGCCGAGTTATGTGCGAAAGAATGCAATATTCCAAGGAATGCCCAGGATGACTTTGCAAAGCGCAGCTACGAACGTGCTTTGAAAGCGCAGAAAGAAGGATCCTTTAATAATGAACTGGTGCCGATTACGATTCCGGGCAAAAAAGGGAACGTAACCGTCTCAGAAGACGATGAACCCGGCCGCGCAAATTTTGAAAAAATGTTGACCCTGAAGCCGGCCTTCCAAAAGGACGGTACGATTACTGCGGCGAATGCATCGAAGATCAACGACGGAGCCGCTGCATTGGTCGTTATGGATTCTGAAAAGGCAAAGACTCTGGGAGTGAAGCCGATGGCGAAAATTGTCGCGCAGGCCTCATCGGCCAGAAAACCTGAATGGTTTACGACTGCACCGATTGATGCAATTCACAAAGTGCTCCAGAAGGCCGGTTTGACAATTGACCAGATTGATTTGTTCGAAATCAACGAGGCGTTTGCCGTTGTCAGCATGGCAGCTGCAAACGATTTGAAGATACCGGCCGAAAAACTCAACGTGCATGGTGGGGCCATCGCGATAGGTCATCCTATTGGAGCCAGTGGTGCAAGAATCCTGACGACGCTTGTCCATGCCATGCAGAAATACGAAAAAAAATACGGGATGGCGGCTATTTGTATCGGCGGAGGGGAAGCCAGCGCTGTTATCATTGAGCGGACATAATTGTTGAAGTATTTTTTTTCTGTATGGATTCCGGCTCTCGCTGTTCTGGTGAGTTGCGGAAGCCCGCCCCGTCAGGATACGATTGTTGTCGGTGTCAAAGCCGATCCGGATCAAATTAATCCGGTTACTCATTTCAGCGCATTCGGGAGAATTCTTTGCACTGGCGTCTTTCCGAGGCTGCTGGAATCCCACTTTGACACGACGGATGGTGTTATCAAGTATTCCCCGCTTCTTGCAAGGCGTTACGAGTATTCCGAGGATCGTAAATCTCTCACTTATTATCTGCGCTCGGACATGGTGTGGGAGGACGGTCACCCGGTTACTGCGCAGGATGTCCAATTTACTTTTGGTTTGATAGCCAATCCGGTTGTAACGAGCTCGAAAAAGGAACACCTTGCGCTCCTCGATTTCGGCGACCCCCCCGACATATTCCATGCGGTTGAAGTTATCGACGATTCAACCGTCACGTTTCATTTTTTGAAATCGTATCCGCTTCAGATCTACGACAGCAATCTCCAACCTGGGTTTCTGCCTTTTCACCTTCTGAAGAACGTTGATCCGGCCACTCTCAAGACCGATCCGTTCAATGCAAAGCCTCTGTCTGGAGGACCGTACAGGATAGAACGATGGAAACATCAGGAGGAACTGATTCTGTCCGCTAATCAGAAGTACGTTCCTGGTGTTCCCTCCACTTCCACCATCTTTTTTCGAGTTATTCCGGAGTACGTAACCCGTCTTTCTGCTTTGAAGAGCGGGGAAATCGACATCATGTACCCGGTCAATCCCCAAGATGCTTCTCTTCTTCTGCAAACCAATCCTGAAATCAGGATTGAGGTGATGAGAGGCCGATATTATGACTATATTGGCTGGCAGAACATTGACCAAAAGGCGTATCACACCAGTGGTGGTAAAATCATCCGGCCGCATCCGCTTTTTGGGAACCGGATCGTCCGGCGTGCGCTGACCTTGGCCATCAACAGAGCGGAAATCCTTCAGGGATTTCTGGGTGACTTTGGCCAACAAGCTTTCGGACCTATTTCACCGGTTTTCAAATGGGCTTACAACGATACCTTGAAACCCTACGCCTATGATCCGCAAGCCGCCCGAGAGCTCCTCGAGGGCGAGGGTTGGAGGGACCATGACGGAGACGGCATCATCGACCGGGACGGGTTGCCGTTTGCTTTTGATCTCCATTACGATGCAGGAAATGACCGTCGCGAATTCGCCGCATTGCTGATCCAGAAGTATCTCTCAGCCATCGGGATTCAAGTAACCATTGATGCAGCAGAAACCAATGTTTTTTATGACAACGAATTGAACAAGCAATACGATGCTTTCATATCCGGCATTGGAGTGACGTTGATGATCGATCCTACCAGTGAGTGGAATAGCGATCTTGAAAAGAATCGATACAATGACGTGTCCTATCAAAATCCCACGGTTGACCGTCTGATTGAAGAGGGGAAATCAGTAAAGGAAGTTGTGGACGCAGCTTCTTGTTGGAGGGAATTTCAGGTAATTCTCCACAACGACGAACCGGCTACCTTTCTTTATTGGCGGGATGAAATCGTGGCATACAGAAGTTCAATTAAAAACACGTCAACCGGCATTCTGGGAGAAATCGACAAATTTTGGCTTTGGCAAAAGGTTCGTTAGGCCGCCTTCCACTTTCGTTCGTCAAAGATCAACTGTCTGGCCAGTTCTCTCTCGGAATCGTCAATTTTATACAGCGGCAGAATCTTTTGCGCATTCACAATGGCCATATCCAGTCCGGCTTCAATGGCGTAGTGGAGGAATACGGAATTGATTACGTGTCGTGCTTCCGGTGACAATCCGAAAGATATGTTGCTTACACCCAACAGCGTTTTCACTTTAGGGTAGGCTTTTTTGATTAGGCGAATGGCTTCAATTGTCTCAATTCCGGCTGTTCGAAATTCCTCGTCACCACTGCCCAATGTAAATGTTAAGGTGTCGAAGATGCGGTCCTCTTCCCGCATGCCGTACTTGCCGGTCGCGAGCGCGTGAATTCGTTTGGCGATCTCCAGTTTTTTTTCTTTCGTCTTAGCCATCCCGTCTTCGTCAATGGTGAGGGCCACGACGGCTGCTCCGTATCGCTTGCACAGGGGGAGTACTTTTTCCATACGTTCTTCCCCATCTTCCAGGTTGATGGAATTAACGATTGCTCTTCCGCCCAGGTGTTGCAAAGCCAATTCAATGACATGGTATTCAGTGCTGTCGATCATTAAGGGAATCGATATCTGGGTGTTAAATCTGGAGATGACTTCCGACATGTCTTTCGCCTCGTCTCGTCCGACGTAGGCTACACAGACATCCAGAATATGCGCGCCCTCACGAACCTGCTCTTTGCCCATGGAAACCATGCTGTCATAGTCTTCCGCGACCAAAAGCTCGCGGAATTTCTTTGATCCGTTAGCATTGGTTCGTTCACCGACAATTACCGGTCCCGGATTGATGACCATCGGAACGGAAGAATAGGTCGATGATACCGACGGAATGTACTGCCAGGTGCGTTCAGCAGGTGCGATGTTGGACACCGCTTCGGCGAGAAGACGAATATGCTCCGGCGTCGTTCCGCAGCATCCGCCCACAATGCCGACTCCAAGGTCGGAGCTAAAATGAAGCATCCATTTTTTTAATTCGTCGGGTGACAAATGGTAATGTGCTTTGCCGCCGATGTTTTCCGGTATGCCTGCGTTGGGCATGCAAAATACAGGTTTCGGAGAATTTTGGCAAAGATAACGGATATTCTCGGACATTTCCTGAGGGCCCGTAGCACAATTCATTCCTATGACGTCAATCAAATCGAAAGGCTCTAACGCAGTCAGTGCTGAACCGATTTCAGTTCCCATGAGCATCGTGCCGGTCGTTTCGACGGTTACACTGGCGATGACAGGTAAACGCTTTTGCCGATCTCTGAAGAGGTCTTGAGCTGCACACAGAGCGATTTTCGTTTGAAGGATATCTTGACACGTCTCAATACAGAACAGATCCACCCCTCCATCCATCAAACCTGCCATTTGCTCATAGAAGCTTGCCAGCATGGCTTTGAAGTCGATGTGACCGAGGGAGGGGAGCTTGGTTGTTGGACCGATGGAACCCGCCACAAACCTTGGTTTTGCCTGGTTGGAAAAGTCAGCAGCACAGCGCTTTGCGAGCTCGGCGGACAGCTTACTCAGTTCATAGGCACGGCCCTCCAGCTCATATTCGGCAAGCACAATGGACGTGGAACCAAATGAGTTGGTTTCAATAACATCGGCGCCCGCCTGAAGATAATCCAAGTGCACCTTTTCCATCGCGGAGGGCTTGCTGAGTAAAAGATACTCATTACAGCAGTTATACTGTTCACCCCCAAAGTCATCGGCAGTGAGATTTTGGGATTGCAGACTTGTCCCGGTGGCTCCGTCGAAAACTAAAATACGATCTTTGAGCAATTCTAGAAACGATTTCACTGGCTCTCCGTTGGGTATCAAAAAAGCGGCGGACTGCCGGCCCGCCGCTTTTGATTAGTATCCGTTTTTCGGCCGTACCTTAATAGCGGTA
>JAGQUY010000236.1 GCA_020438245.1 Bacteroidota bacterium | reverse complement strand
GTTTTGATCACTTTCTTCTGACCAGCCTTGTTCATATCCAGGACTTTGTCCATCAGGTTGCTGTCCAGGAAAGGACCTTTTTTAATCGAACGACTCATATAATGCCTCTATTACAAATATTACTTACGACGTTTGATGATAAACTGGTTAGTGCGATGGTTCTTCTTACGCGTCTTGTACCCCTTGGTCGGTTTGCCCCAAGGCGTAACGGGATGCGGATTACCCTGCGGGGAACGGCCTTCACCTCCACCATGCGGATGATCCACCGGATTCATGACGACACCGCGGTTGTGGGGTTTGATTCCCTTCCAGCGTTGACGGCCGGCCTTGCCGATGGTGATGTTCTCGTGTTCCAGATTACCGATTTGACCAATGGTGGCCATGCAATCTTCATGCACCTTGCGCAGTTCTCCGGAGGGAAGTCGAACGTGTACAAAACCTTCTTCTCGTCCTGCAATGTTGGCGAACGCGCCGGCTGAACGTGCCATCTGACCGCCCTTTCCAAGCTTCAGCTCAACATTATGCACGTTGGTGCCCACCGGAATCAGCTTCAACGGCATCGCATTCCCTATCTTGATATCTGCCTTCTCGCCCGACATGATCTTATCGCCGACCTTCAGACCCGCAGGGGCGAGAATATAAGCGCGTTGGCCGTCGATATACTGAATCAATGCCACGTTGGCACTACGGTTAGGATCGTACTCGATGCCGACGACGGAGGCGGCGATATCGTGACGCTGACGTTTGAAATCAATGATACGATACTTCTGCTTATGTCCCCCGCCACGAAAGCGGCTCGTGATGTGGCCCATGTTGTTCCGCCCGCCGGTCTTCTTCTTGCCTTTCAGCAGCGATTTCTCCGGCGTAGTCTTCGTGACTTCCGAGAAATCGGAGACGGTGATGTAGCGCCGACTCGGCGTATACGGTTTGTATGACTTAACTGGCATGGTACTTACTCTCCACTTTTGTCAGATAGGTTGTCCTGACAAATCATCCTTGTTTAAAGTTAGGCGCCCTCAACGAACTCAATTTTGTTGTCCTTGGCCAGCGTCACGATGGCCTTCTTCCAGCTTCGGGTTCTGCCATAATTGACTCCGGTCTTCGTGTAGCGGGCGCGGTTTTTTCCGTTGACCGTCAGCGTCCGAACACTATCCACCTTTACGGTGAACTTTTTCTCGATGGCCTCACGAATTTGAATTTTATTGGCCTTGGGGGAAACCTCAAAAGCGTACTGGTTCAACGGATCGCCGTTACGCTTTTTCCGATCCTTCAACACCGTAATTTTTTCAGTGATGAGCGGCCTTCTTAATATTTGATTGGCATCCATGAAAAACCTCTTCGTTGCTATTATTCCGCCCCGAACGCTGCGCCAACACTTTTCAGCGCGCTTTCATGGAACAGCAAAATATCGGAATTCATAATATCATACGTTGAAATGTCGCGAACTACACCGACCTTCAGACCGGGAATATTGCGGCACGACTTTTTGAAATTTTCGTATGCACGTCCGGCCTTTTCATCGTTGACCACGCCGGCCTTATCGACCAGCATCAGCACCTTGGTGATTCGTTTTGATTTCTTGACGGATTCATCGCCGACTACATCCTTCTTTTTGCCGCTTTTCTTGGCGGTAGAGTGGGAAGAAACCGGACTTTTCAATCCAAGATTCCTCAGTACGGAATCGACTTCCTTGGTTTTCGGAGTCTCAGCGGTAACCGCGTGAAAATCTTCAACAACCATAATGCGACCATCGACCGCCTTGTACGTCAGCGCCGATTTGCGGGCCAAGCGTCTTACCTTGACATTCAAATCTTTCTTGTAGAGATGGGGGT
>JAGQUY010000235.1 GCA_020438245.1 Bacteroidota bacterium | reverse complement strand
AGCTGTGGAAGCCCTATCATGGCGCGGTTCGGACAATTTGTCGGTTCCCCTGGCGACTGCGGTGAGTGTGTATGTCTTCCTGTATGCTCCGGCCGATATTCAGAACCAATATGTGGTTGGTTTTTTGCTGGCATTGGGTATTTCGGTGCTTTCGTACCGGCTCCGGTTTTTGACGGCAAGCGGTTCGACGGCAGCGTTTGTGATTGGAACGATGGTTTTCGGCCTTGGCGGGTGGCCATTTGCTTTACCGCTGTTGATGTTTTTCTTGACATCGAGTTTGTTATCGAAAGTGGGAGGTTCCAGGAAACGGTCGTTTGAACACCTTTTCGAAAAAGGAAGCATCCGGGATGCAGGACAAGTTTTGGCAAATGGTGTCATCCCGGCGATTGTGGTCGTTGCCGCTTTTTTTCGTCAGGAAAGCATTTGGTATTTAATGTACGTGGGAACGGTTGCGGCGATTACGGCAGATACCTGGGGAACCGAAATCGGTGTTTTGGCGGGCGGCCAGCCAAGAAATATCATCAACCTGCGTCGAACGACAACTGGAACATCCGGTTCGATTTCTTTGTTGGGAACGGCCGCAGGATTGCTGGGCGCGTTCGGCATCTCAGCGGTTGGAGTCGTTTTTCTGCCGGGTAGAAAGGGAGGGCTTCTGCTGGCCCTGCTGACGGTTGCCGGGTTGATTGGAGCGTTGATGGACAGTATTATGGGAGCGACCCTCCAGATGCAGTATGAGTGTGGAACTTGCGGAAAGACCACTGAACGAACGGTGCATTGTGCATCGCTGACCACCAAGGTACGCGGATTTTCGCTGATCAACAATAACACGGTCAACCTGCTTTGCGCGCTGAGTGGCGGAATAGCCGTTTGGTTGCTTCATTTGGCCCTGGAGAGTTAACATGTTTATAGGTCGCGTGGTGGGAACAGTATGGGCTACGAAGAAGGTAGATAATATCAAGTCTCTTCGATTTCTCCTGATTCATCCGGTAAACATAGACAAGGCGCCCAATACGAATGTCGTGGTTGTTGCCGATACGTTGGGGGCAGGAATTGGTGAATTGGTCATTTGCTCCTACGGGCATGCCGCGAGACGCGCTCTCACTGATCAACCCAATGAACTGTCAATAGAAGCCGCTGTGATAGGCATTGTCGACCAGATTGAAGTCGATGAAACGCTGCTCAACGGTCTATCGGTGGAAAAGTTGCAACACGATCCTCCTTCTGATCGATAGGCCATGCGATCCACACTCCTCCTTCTTCTTATACTTCTGACAGTCCCTGCTTCGCTATGTGCGCAGAACGATGCATCTTTGAAAGACAGATTTAAAAGCAAATATGTGGACAGCACCGGAGTCCTTCTGAGAAAGCTGCCTACCTTGGATGATAGTGTCTTCGTCTGGGGTAAGAAATATATTTTCGAAGGAGTGGACGAGTCAGGCAAGGAAACCGGTCTTGATGTCTTCGACGATCAGTTGTTGAATTTGTCTTTGAAGCTGGGGGAGGAAGAAGATCGGCAGGTCGGCAAGGTAACCGGATCGTTCTTTTGGCTCATCAATAATCTTACGAAAATTGCGACACTGACAATTTGGTCACCGGACCTTGGCGCCAATCGGTACTATTTTTCCAATGATATTTTGCGCGAAGATTTGAAACTGATCCGCTTGTTGTACGAAAATGAAGGATACTTTGACGCCCGCATAGTAAAATATAAGGCCAGTTTCTCGGATGGTCGTCGCAAGGTGCGTATAAAGGTCTACATTTATGAAGGCAAGCCCACGGTGTTGGCGGAAGATCCGACGGTGCGCGTGGTCAGCTCGATTCCAATCGTAGACTTGAAAGACGAGCTGAACCAAAAGGATATCCTTTCAAAAATGGTTTTGACCAAGGGGTCTAAGCTCTCTCGCGAGAATATTGACCTTGATCGCGGAACCATCCAAAAGTTGTTTGCCAGTAAAGGGTATTCCGCGGCAGAAGTGGCAGAATCGGTTGACACGGCCAGCACGGATCCATACAAGGCTCTTGTTGAGTACAAAGTATTTCCAGGACGGTACACGGTATTTGGTAAGACAACCGTTAGCGGTAATTATTACAAACGAGAAATCAGGGCCCGGACCGGCGAAGACACCGCAAGAGTCGTTCGGGTCGACACTACAAAGAAGATCGTGGATGACGAGGTGGTTCTGTTGAAAGTCAAATACAAAGAAAATCGAACGTTTGATCCGGATCGTCTGGCACTTACGGTGGGTCAGATTAATGGATTGGGTGTATTTCGGTCCGTCAAACCACTGCTTCAGAAGAACCGGGCGATTGTTGACACTTCGGCTGAAGCTAGACAGAGGAACAGTGTGCTGGTGGATTCACTCAAAAGGAACTCAGATAGCCGTTTAGTCGGAAGAAAGCTGAAAATTCGCAACTTCGGCATCCCGGTTGATACCGTGAACATCGATTTTGCTGTCAGCGAACGAAAGGAACGCAGCATCA
>JAGQUY010000234.1 GCA_020438245.1 Bacteroidota bacterium | reverse complement strand
CTGCTTGCCCATGACAAAGAAGCGCATAATCGGACGATTCCTGGAAGGTCTTGCAACCTCCACAAAACCCGCCTGTTGATAGGCACTCTGCAGCCCTGTCCATGCAAAGACGTCTGGCATTCTTGCTGAATAGGGCACGACCGGATAGGCTTCCAAAATCCTTTTCTTTTTCTCTTTCGCAAATCGGGCGACTGCACGCAACATTTTCACGGAAACGCCCATCCGTCTATACGGCTTCGACACAAAAAGACAGCTCACCACCCACACCTCTTCTTCATCAATGGGTTTCAGAAGCCGGCTTTTTTGCAGTCGGACGAAGTGATCCCTGGGACCAAACGAGCACCATGCAATTGGCTCCTGTTTGTGGTATCCGATCAACCCCGGGGTCATTCCATTTTCCGTTATTTTCTTCAAATGCTTTTTGTTCCCTGCACCCTTGTTCTTTTCAAAATCAGCTTTTTGTAGCCTCCATGTCATGCACCAGCACCCACCACATGCGCCCCGGTCGCCAAATAGACGAACGATATCCAGCCATGTTTCCTTTGTCAACGGTTTGTAGTTGAGTTTAATCATGCGGCCAAGCAATTCAGCAGTGCTACATTCCGGAAGGATCCAGTAGTTTTGCAACCAGACCGGTCCAACCGGTCTGATGGGAAGCCCCTACGCCGCGCCCGTTATCGCCGTGGAAATATTCGTAAAAAAGAAGGTAGTCCTTGAAATGCGGGTTGACCTGAAATCGTTCGTCTTCACCGAATACGGCACGTTTTCCGTCTTTCTTAAGAAAAATATGCGTCAGTCGCTGTCCGAGATCATCGGCAATTTCCGAAAGCGTTTTAAAATGACCCGATCCGGTCGGATGTTCAACCTTAAAATCATCTCCATAGTAAGCATGGAATTTATACAGGGAGGCGATGAACATATAATTCATCGGCATCCAAATGGGGCCCCGCCAGTTGGAGTTACCGCCAAACAAACCGGACTGTGATTCTGCGGGTTGATAAGAAACGGTGAAGGAGTCTCCATTGGCGTGAAAAACGTACGGCTGTTCCAAATGAAATTTGGATAGCGCACGAACACCATAGTCCGACAAGAACTCCTTTTCGTCCAACATTCTCTTTAGTAGTTTTTTCAATCGATGTCCTCGCAGCAAAGATAAAAGCCTCTTCTCACCACGCCCGGGCTCTTGCCATCGAGAAACAAGATTTGCAAGATCCGGCCGATAGGACAAGAACCACTCCAATCTTTTGGCGAAGCCCGGCACCTTGTTCAAGGAAACCGAATCCAGAATCTCGACTGCAAACATGGGCGTCAGGCCTACCAAAGACCGTACTTTGAGCCGTTGCTGAGGTCGGCCGGGGGCATGAAGAACATCGTAGAAAAACTGATCTTCTTCGTCCCACAGATCCACATCGTCGCCGCCGACATTGGCCATGGCACCGGCGATCAACAAAAAGTGTTCAAAAAATTTCGTTGCCATGTCTTCATATACGTCGTCGTAGGCGGCCAATTCCAATGAAATCCGCATCATGTTAAGTGAATACATGGCCATCCAGCTGGTACCGTCAGCCTGTTCAAGGTGTCCGCCGGTGGGCAGTTCGGCGCTCCGGTCAAAAACCCCGATATTATCCAGGCCGAGGAAGCCTCCCTGAAAAATATTTCTGTTTTCAGAGTCCTTTCGGTTGACCCACCAGGTAAAATTCAGCA
>JAGQUY010000233.1 GCA_020438245.1 Bacteroidota bacterium | reverse complement strand
AAACATCACTGGAATCTCGGTTTGCGCAGCGCAGTTCTGGTGACGAATCCGGTTCCAGAAACTGATTCAATTCCAAAGTCCGAAATGGAGCCGGTCATTGCCAAAGCGTCTGCCGAAGCGATGGAGCAGGGAATCCACGGTCAGGCGCTTACTCCATTTCTGCTGTCCCGCATCAGCGAATTGACAAAAGAAAAATCGCTCAAGACCAATCTTGCCTTGCTGCTGAATAACGCGCGGCTGGCAGGCGAGATCGCCAACGAAGTGAACGTGCGAAAAAAGGAATGGGCAATTTAAAAACGAACACCCCGCGAAAATTTCGCGGGGTGTTTTTTGAAAACCGATCAATTGCCGCCGTTCAATTTTGCATCTATCGAGCGGAGGGTCGAGTTGAGCACATCAAAGGTGATGGATTTTCCAAGCCGCGCGCCGATCGCAGAGACGTAATTCTCATGCTGCTGCAGAACAAAACAGTTGTAAGTCATTTCCGAATTGATCTTTAATTCGGCGCACTGATACTCAAGCTTGTCATCAGGTAACGCGGGTTCGAAATCAGCTTCAACCGGTTTTGACCAGCCTTCCACGTAAATAAAATCTCGATACTCTTCAAACCCTGCGATAGCTTCCGCCGAGTCTGTATAGATAATCAATTGATGTTCGACGGCGGGGTCTTCCGGTTCTGAGCCGTACCCAAAGTGGACGTTGTACATTTGCCCGCCCCAGTCTTCGCCGGAATCTTCGTTGAAGATGACCCAATCCGATGGGACATCTTCAGAGCCCATCATCTTGTAGCGGATCTCGTCAGGCACGCTGTTCCCACAGCCCGCAAGCAATAGGATACTTAACCCCAGAATTACACTTTTTATCTTTTTCATTTTTCATCTCTTATGTTATAGATTCTTTTCCTGCTTTATTCCCCGCCGTTTTCCAACAATTCCAATACCAGACTATCAGGCACCTGCACAGCGACAACTTCTCCGCGGACGGTGATTTCGTCATTTACTTGAATCCATTCTTCGATGACGACCTTGCGACCCTTCACTTCCTTTACTTTCCCGCGGATTTCAAGAACCGGTCCCAAAGGCGTGGGCTTGAGATAATCCACGTGCAGGGATGCGGTGAGATAACGAAGCGGCGGCTCGGTATCCATTTCGCTGTTCTCGGCGCGGTATCCCGCCGCAGCCGCAGTCCCTGTGCCGTGACAGTCGATGAGGGAAGCGAGCAATCCGCCGTAAACATAACCGGGAATGGCGGTGTGATGCGGTTCGGGCTGAAAATGCGCCACGCTTTCTTCACCATCCCAATAACTTTTGATCTGATGACCAAGGTCGTTTAATCTTCCACAGCCATAACAATGGGACAAATGGTCTGGATAGTAATCTTGAAAAGCTTTTTCGGTCATTTGGATTCCTGTTGATTTGATTTTGGATTTCTATGTTACGGTGTCGCCGTTGGTGTTTCGGTAGTGGACAAGTTCGGCGTGCCGGTTGGTGCAGTGGGCGTCAGATTTTCCAATACGGTAAAACGCCCTACTACTTTCCATTCATAGCCCATGAATATCTGCACTTCGTAATTGCCAGCCTGCCATCCACCTAATGGAGAGGAACACGAGGTATAGCCGCCGATCCCGCCTGTGCCCCATGCTTCGCGCCAGGGTTCGGTTTCATAACAAACCAGTTCGCCGTTGCGATACCACAATGC
>JAGQUY010000232.1 GCA_020438245.1 Bacteroidota bacterium | reverse complement strand
CGGCAAGCGTGTGGCGCAGATCGCACGCGACCCGAACACGTTCCTGTCCACCGTGCAGATCGGCGTGACGCTGTGCGGCTTCCTGTCCGCGTCGTTCGGCGAATCCTCAATCGCCCCGTATATCCGGAAAGCACACGTCTGAATCCAGTCAGTCCATTCCACTTCCGTCGAACGGACACGGGAGAAGGCCGGGCCTTTCTCGATTTGCTTGACAAAATCTTCAATGATATCTTTTCTTCCCTCAACCTCGACATACACATCGCCATTTCTTTCGTTTCGCACAAATCCGGTGAGATTGAGGGCAAGCGCACGCTTCTGCGTAAAGTAGCGGAACCCCACACCTTGTACCAGGCCACGAATGGTGATTCGGGCCGAAGCCATCATCGAGCAGCCATCTCCTTGTACTCCTGGAGATCGGAATGGGAAATCACCTTGTTTCTTCCAGTTCCTTTTGCTTCATAAAGAGCCTTGTCCGCCCATTCCACGAGCTGAAACTCGTCCTTGATCAGATCATCGGGAACCGCGGAGACACCGACGCTTACCGTACGATGAATCATGATGTCGCCATCCCTGAACTCATGCATTTCTATTTTCTTCCGAATACGTTCTGCAAGAGTAATGGCGTTTTCCTGATCGGTATCGGGCAGTAAGGCAATAAATTCCTCACCGCCAAACCTTCCGCAAATATCAACCAAACGAACCGTATCATGGATAATCTTGGAGATATCTTTCAACACCACGTCCCCAAACTTGTGACCATGTGTATCATTTACGCTCTTGAAGTGATCTGCATCAAACATCAAGCAGGTTAACGGCCTCTTGTATCGGATGGCACGCCGGAATTCATCTTCCAACTTTTTGTTGATATATCTACGGTTGTACAACCGGGTCAACTCATCTGTAACGGAGAGCTCTTCCAATTGACGATTCGCGGTTCTCAAAGAGTCATTCAACTGTTTGATTCGCAGCATGGAACGGATTCGAGCCGTCAATTCACTCATATCGTAGGGTTTGGTCAGGTATTCATCCGCTCCGCAATCAAGGCCTTCAATCTTACTCATCAGTTCGCTCTTGGCGGTCAGAAGGATAATCGGGATGTACATACCTTCGGGTGTGGCTTTGACCCTTTTGCAAACTTCAAAACCATTCAACTTGGGCATCATGACGTCCAAAAGAATAATATCAGGTACCAGCTCTTCTGCTTTGTACAGCGCTTCTTCTCCGTCTTTTGCCGTGTGCACCTCATATTTCATTTTTGAGAGCAGAAGCTTCAGAATGTAGAGTCCGTCATCGTCGTCGTCAACCACGAGCACTCGAACGGGCTTTTTGGGCTCTTCCTCGTTCTCCAATTGGGGCGTGCTAACTACTGGTTCTGTCATGCCGCACTCCTTCTAAAAATCTCCGCGAGACGGTTTGATTGAAATTTCCTCGATCAGACTGTTTGCCGGCTGCTGGTAAGCCTGCCATATACTTTCAGCGACGTCCCCTGCACGCAGCATTTGCGCGCGGTCAAAATCGACGGCCTGTGTGTCCCAAAAAGGCGTATCTACTGCACCGGGAAGCACGGCCGTTACCTTGATCTTCAGAGGACGCAACTCTTCTCTCAGAACATCTGTAAAGCCAAGGGCCCCGAATTTCGAAGCTACATAGGCACCGCAATTTGGAAAGGCCGTTTTCGCGGCTGCAGATAGGATATTAAACAAGTGCGGCCTGTCGCTTTTTGTCATCAGTGGTAGCATGGCTTTGCACACCAAAAAAGTTCCCGTAAGATTCACTGCAAGTATCTGGTTCCATACTTCAGGAGACGTTTCAGCAATGGTCCCAAAGTAGCCCAGTCCCGCGCTGTTCACTACAACATCCACGGTACCATATTTCTTTTCAACACGGTTCACCAGCTCATCCACCTCTTTCGGAGAAGAAACATCTGCGGCCATCGAGGTAATATCATCACAGTTCTTGAATGTCTCTTCGAGTTGTTTCAACGATCGTGATACAGCAACGGCCGAGTACCCCTCGCGGTTAAATCGCCGCACAACAGCGGCTCCGATCCCCTTGCTGGCTCCCGTGACAAGAACCGTTTTGGCCATCTGCCAATACCAATCGTTTTCAGAACATTTCAGCGGTGACTTCAATGATAACCAAATGTCACCGTGTTTTCAATACTTTTTGCGTTTGACGACTTCGCGAACCAGTTCAGTCAGTTCTTCGGTGGTGGGTTTTCTTGCACTTTCTTCTATTGCCTTCAAAATGTCAACCTTTTGCTTTCTGGTGAGTTGGACGGTAGACATTTTTAAAAGAATTTCGGCATAGTCCAAATACATTTGTTTCTGTTCGGGAGTCATTCCGCGGAACCGTTCCAGCAGAAGTTCCTCCAATGCGTCTTCTGATTCATGGAGAGACCACCCAAATGCGGATGCGTCCGGATTTGTTTCGACTCCTTCGGGTTCTTCAAAACTGATATTCATATCATCCTACCCAAATGGAAAAAAGTCCGATGATCATAGCCAGCTTCAGTATGTTGTTCAGACGATGCAAATTGGGTTTTGTGGAGTTCCTCCAAAGTGAAATCAGTGTAAAAAGAATGATTGGAAAAAACAACCCTATGATGATGGCCAAGTACTTTTCTCCAAACCGGCCGGTGAGATATGGAACAACCGTCAAGACAAGCAAAACGAAGAACACGCAGGTTGCGACCCCTTTGGAAAAAGCCATTCCTTTAACCAAGGGTAGCGTGGAGGCCCCAATTGCTTGGTCTCCCTCGGTGTCTTCGATGTCTTTCAAAATTTCCCTTCCGAAATGAAAGAGTGCCGCAAAAACGGCCGGTATCCACGCCATGCTGAGATACTCGACTGCTGCTCCCGCGTAAATAAAACTCATACCGGCCACTAAACTCACGACAGCGTTTCCGATAAGCAAGGTTCGCTTCAGCTTGAGACTATACACCCAAAGAGCCAGAACAGCAACCATCGCAATTCCAAGGCATAGGCGACCCTGAAAACCAGCAAGCAGCACCCCACTGACAGAAAGGATCAACCACTCCCAAAAGGCTGATTGCCGGCTGACCCGACCACTAGCCAACGGACGGGACGGCTTGTTGATTCTGTCCGTCTCGACATCATAATAATCATTAATGACATTGCCTCCGGCACCAATCAGCATAACCGCCAAAGCCGCTGTCGCAGACATCCCGATCAGGGTTGGATTCCATGGCTTACCGGAAATCGCCGGAATCAGTAAAACACTTGCGCCGGCGATGCACGCATTCACCGGTCTCATCAACGAAATCCATGCTGTAAAATTGGAGATCATGAAAGAAAAAAAAAGGGCATGCAGTGCATACCCTTTTCCCAACGTATGGATGATAAATCAGTTGGCCGGCTTTTCAGTCGACGCAATCTCAGCAGCGGGCGCTTCCACTTGGTCGGCGATTCTCGCGCTCTTGCCTGTTCTCCCGCGCAAATAGAACAGTTTTGCACGACGAACGCGTCCTTTTCTCATAACTTGAATAGCGTTCAACCGCGGAGAGTTGGTCAGGAAAATTCTTTCCACGCCAACGCCGTTTGAAATCTTTCGAACCGTGAAAGTCGCATGAATGCCGCTTCCCCGCTTTTGAATGACCACACCTTCAAACGTTTGAATCCGTTCTTTATCCCCTTCAACCACCCTGACCTGAACGGCGACAGTATCGCCCGGGGAAAATTCAGGGACGTCGTTTTTCAGTTGAAACGCCGTCGACGCGTTAATCTTGTGCATGATAACCTCCGATGTATTTTATCTTTTTTTATCTTCTTCAAAATGTTTCTTTAACAAATCCGGCCGCCTGCTCTCCGTTGACTCGAGTTTTTTTTGATACCGCCAGTCGTCGATCTCCTTGTGGTTTCCCTTGAGCAGCACATCGGGAACTTTCATTCCTCGAAAGTCCTCCGGCCGTGTATAATTCGGTCCGTCCAAGAGATCGTCCTGGAAAGAATCGCTCAGGGCAGACTGCGCATCACCGAGCGCTCCCGGCAATAGTCTCGCGATTGCATCAATCATGAGCAACACCGGATATTCACCGCCGCTGCAGACAAAATCGCCGATCGA
>JAGQUY010000231.1 GCA_020438245.1 Bacteroidota bacterium | reverse complement strand
GGACGGCACCTTGGGCTCGAGAACCGCCCATATGATTGACGTTTATGAAAAATCCGACACAAGAGGCATGGATCTATTGGACGAGAAATCTCTTGATGAAGTTGTCCTCAGGGCATCTGAACACGGTATCGCATGTGCGGTCCATGCAATTGGAGATATGGCCAACCGGAAGGCGCTTAATGCTTTTCAAAAAACCCTTATGATTTTTCCAAATCATGGTCTCCGACACCGAATTGAGCATTGTCAATTGCTTCATCCGTCAGACATACCCCGCTTTGCGCAACTTGACGTCATCGCCTCCATGCAGGCAATCCACATTCCTGAGGATATCGACACAGCGGACCAACACTGGGGCCAGCGCGCCCGATATGCATTCCCCTTTCAAAGCTTGAGGAAAGCCGGTGCGCGGTTGGCGTTTGGATCGGATGTTCCAATCGAGACGTGTAATGTTTTTCAAGGAACGCATGCTGCACTCAAGCGAAGCCGTAGAAACGACCCCCGGAGTTGGCATCCGGAAGAATGCTTGACGATTCGGGAAGTGGTCGAGGCCTATACGTCGGGAGCCGCATATGCAGCGGGTACTGAACAATGGCAGGGGCGACTTGACGTGGGAAAATGGGCCGATTTCATGGTCGTTTCCAATGATCTCTTCACTTGCTCTCCCGAGGAAATTCCGGATATCCGTGTCAGCAAAATGATAGTGAGTGGAAGGGTTGTGTATGCACCCTAACTCCCGCCTTTTTTAAAATTATTCCAATCCTGTTCATGGTTGTTTTCACTTTTCTTGGAGAATGCACAGTTTATGATGTCACGTTTTAATCGAAAAACGCCTGTTTACGACAATTCAGGTCTCAGCACTCTTGTCTCCAACCAAGGCAACCGCTTCCTCAACCGGGACGGGACATTTAATGTTCACAAAACGGGCGTACCCTTTCTTGAACGTATCAGTTTTTTCAATTCGCTCATCACTATGTCTTGGCCGGCATTCTTTGTCCTTATTTTCGGAGGATATTTTCTTGTCAATCTCGTGTTTGCAATCTTCTATTATTTTGCCGGGGCGGAGGATTTTCTCGGTGTCGCGAACAGTACCGATGGTGGACGTTTTCTGGATATTTTCTTTTTCAGTGCTCAAACATTGACGACCGTTGGATATGGAAGGGTTAATCCCACGGGGCTACTCACCAACATCGTCGCATCCATCGAGGCATTGAGCGGGTTGTTGTCCTTCGCCTTGGCCACCGGTCTCATGTATGGTAGATTTTCAAGGCCGGTGGCCAATATTCGCTTCAGTGACCAAGCATTGATTGCACCGTACCGGGGAGGTAAGGCGGTGATGTTCCGACTCGCCAACACGAAAAACAATCAACTGATTGACGCGAGTATTCAAGTCCTGCTCGGTATGATTGTCAAGGACTCAGAGAAAGAGGCAAGGCAGGTTTACCGGCTTGAGTTGGAACGAAGTGAAATTAATTTCTTCGCGGCCAATTGGACCGTCGTACACCCGTTGGACGAAAAAAGCCCGCTGTTCGGCATGAGTCAATCGGATTTTGAAAAAATGGACGTCGAATTCATGATTTCCCTTCGCGCCTACGATGACACGTTCGGCCAAAGCATTCATGCCAGACATTCGTTCAAATATTTTGAGATGGTGTGGGATGCCCGATTCAAGCCGATGTTCACCCGATCTACCGATGGGCGAACTACCATTCTTAAACTCAATGCCATTTCCGACTACGAAAACGTCTGATGACTAATTCCACTTCAGCGGATTCCCGAAAAGGACCATGCCGAACGAAAATGCCAGTAGGGAATAGACAAGAGTAATGGCTATCAGAAATCCGTCCGTGGAACCGGACTTTTTTAGCAAGGTAACTGCACCGATCGAAAAATGAAGAAAGTTGCCCATTGCAACCGGTCTGCTGTAGATTCCTCCCATCAAATTTCCCCGAGCCATCCAGTTAAGCATTCCGAACCCCAACAGCAAAGCCCCGAGAATTTGTAAGAGCCATGCGATTTCTCCCTGAGTTCCTTCCTGGAGAAGAGACTGAATCTCCCGCGGCAGGAAGGAAAACGCCAAGCCTGTTCCTATCAGAAATACAGCGCTGCCAGTCATCAGTATTTTGGTAAACACGTCAGATCCTGTTTTTCACTTGTGTCGGCCGGGCGTTAGTTTCAGGAGAACTGCTCAAAACAAGAACTCGTAGGTTTCCGAGGAAGCCGCTGGCGGACTCACACCCTCTGCTTAGTATTAGTGCATCGGAAAGGAAAAAAATATGCCTGTGCTTGGACATTTGGCGCCCTCCGCATGTGGATTAACTGCTGTTGCTGACTCTGTAAGTTAGTAATTAATTAGGTCTCTGGGCAAGTCTAAAGTCACGCCTATTGCACGTTCAAAATATCGCTGGAGGGGTGTCCTAGTTTATCTTGACATCGTATTCATTTTATCATAAATTGACCCATGGGTCAATTTA
>JAGQUY010000230.1 GCA_020438245.1 Bacteroidota bacterium | reverse complement strand
AGCATGATGTTCATAATTCCGATTCCCGCAACGACAAGAGCAATTCCGCCCATGGCAATAGCCACCAACTTGATAATTGCCGTCATTTCGTCAAACGCGCGCACCATGCTGTCATTCGAAAAAATGTCAAAGTCATCCTCTTCCAGAGGTTTAACGTGGCGGGCTACCCGCATGACCCCTCGGCATTCCTCGATCACGTCTTCGATCGCCGCATTTTGACGAGCTTTGACGGTTATGTTAACCGATCTCAGATTGCCTCTATCATCCCTGAGTCCAAATTGCTGAATAAATGCCGAAATCGGGATGCAAGCGCTATTATCGCCAGAACCGGAAGGCGTGTCACCCAGTTCCTCATACACCCCAATGACCCGGTATTTCACGCCGTTTATTTTGACATCCTGATCCAGCGGATCTTTGAAAGGAAAAATCTTCTGAACTATTTTGGCGCCGATCACGATCACCTTACGGCCAACTCTGACGTCTTCTTCCGAAATAAAACGGCCGTATCCTACCATCTGATTGTTATTGATCTGAAATTCAGGCGTACCTCCGGCCAGGCTCACGTTCGGATTGGTCTTGAGATCCTCAAAGGCGATCTGTGCGGGCTGCTGCCAGAGCTCCGCCCCCACCAGTTCCGCATCCGCAACGCGCTCTCGAATCATATTGGCATGTTCGACCGTGAGGGGCGGCCTTCGCATGATTTTTCGCCAGTTTTGTCCCGGACCGCCTATAGCCGGCCATTTTTGTATCTGAAAAGTGCTGCTTCCAAGACGACTGAGATCACTTTCCATCTTAGCCTGAATAACTTTAATGCCGGTCATTACGGCAATAATCGATGCAACGCCCGCAATGATCCCGACCAGCGTCAGGAAAGACCTGAGTTTATTGGTCACGACCGCATTGAGGGCCATCCGCATGTTTTCAAAAATTTCAAGTCGCATAATATCCTCTATTCGTATCGAAGTGCATCAATGGGATCCAGCCGGGCAGCCTTGAGGGCCGGAAGGAAACCGGAAACAATGCCGACTATAACCGCAATCAGGATGGCCACCAGCACAATTCCAATTGAAAGTTGCGCCGTAAAGAAAATATTGATGATGTACGCCAAGGCATAACTGAGTCCCAGCGCAACCGTGCACCCTATCAGACAAATCATCGCGGCCTCGAACAGAAATTGAATGAGAATGGTTCGCTTCTTGGCGCCAATGGCTTTTCGAATTCCGATCTCCCGGGTACGCTCGGTTACCGATACAAACATGATGTTCATCACGCCAATGCCACCTACAAAAAGGGATATACCCGTGATCATGACTCCGACTATGCCAACGACACCCATGATGCTGTCATAAACTTTTGTAAATGTATCCTGACGATTGATGGAAAAATTTTCTTCTTTGGTGGGTGAAATTCTTCGAATCTTGCGCATAGCACCAATGATCTCTTCTTCCGTATCCTCCATGATGTCCATATTCTTGACCTTAACCGCCAACTGCAGTCCCCGAGATCTTCCATACGACTTCAAAAAGGTCGTGATGGGTATGGCAACCTGGGCATCAAGATTTGGCCCGCCGAGCCCGCCCAGAAACCGCCCCTGCTTTTCTATGACACCAACGATCTTGAAGCCATACGCACCGATGCGGAGTTTCTTGCCTATGGGATCTACATTTTCGAAAAGTTTGTCACGGACATCGCTTCCGATGACGCAGATATATCTGGCGCTTTCAACATCCAATCGGGTGATAAACCGTCCTTCCTCGGGCAGTGCCGAACTTGTAAACAGTTCGTTCTCCGTCGTGCCTCGGATGAAGATATCTTCCAGCATTTTGGACTGGTGCTTCACCGGCCTGACCGTCCCGACACTGGGGTTGATGGCAACCACTTTGCCAAGCAGTGCTTTTTGCAGCTTGCGACTCTCATCAATGGTGATCTGCGGCCGATTTCGGTATTTCCACCAGTCGTCCATGATAATCCATGGATGTTTGGTGACATAAAGCACGTCCGATCCAAGCGCAGACAGCTGCGACTGGAACGAGTTTTTCATACCGACCATTACGGTCATCGTCGTGGAAACGGCCGTGATACCGATCACAATGCCAAGCGTTGTCAGGAAACCTCTGACCTTGTTGGCACGGATGGACGTGAAGGCTATCTTGAAGGCCTCCGAGATTTCATAATAGAGTCGGCGCATAGGGTTAAGCCTCAACCAGTACTTTTTTGAATACTTTTCGACCTGTTATTTTTTCATCGACCTCGATCAGACCGTCTTTCAGTCGAACCACTCTTCGAGCATGGGAGGCGATATCCTCTTCGTGCGTAACGAGAATGATTGTCTGACCTGCCTTATACAAATCTTCAAATACGCTCATGATTTCTTCACCGGTCTTCGAGTCCAGGTTACCGGTGGGTTCATCGGCCAATATGATAGAAGGATTGTTGACCAGTGCACGGGCAATGGCAACCCTTTGACGCTGACCCCCCGACAATTCATTGGGTTTGTGCTTTACCCGTTCCGACAACCCGACCTTTTCAATCGCTTCCAAGGTCAAACGGCGGCGCTCGGTGGCATTATACCCGGCATAGATCATTGGAAGCTCCACGTTGTGAAATACATCCGAGCGAGGTATAAGGTTGAAGTTTTGAAAAACGAAACCTATCTGTCTGTTTCGAATCTCCGCGAGTTCGTCATCGGTCTTATGGGCCACGTCCTGGCCCTCAAAAAAATATTCTCCGCTGCTCGGCGTATCCAAGCAGCCGATCAGGTTCATCATGGTTGACTTGCCCGATCCCGAGGGCCCCATGAGGGCGATATACTCATTTTTTTCAAGACCAATCGTGACGCCTCTCAGGGCATGAACCTCTTCGGTGCCTATCCGGTAGACCTTGGTAACATTTCGAATATCGATAACCATACGATTGTCTCCGTTTATTTGTCGTCTTCGCCGGACATTTCAGTACGGGTCTTTTTCTTGTTGTTGTCCACCGTTACCTTCGAACCGTTTTCAAGCAACTTGCTGATCGCGCGATACGGCCCAACCACAACTTCATCGCCTTCCTTGAGCCCCTCGGTAACTTCAATATGGGACTCGCTTTGAATGCCTGTCTTGACTGCTCGTGCGACGGCAACACCATTCTCGACGACAAACACAATCTCCACGACGCCGTCTTTGTTAGCTTTGAATTCACCGGAATCGTTTGCCATGGCGGCATCCTTTTCGACGCCTTCTTTACGTTTCAGTTTGTCCGGCTCTCTTACCGTGACACACTGAATTGGCACATTGACAACGTTTTTCTTGACGTCGGTTGTGACCTCGGCAGTCGTGGACATACCTGGACGAAGGGTTATGGGGTTATCCAGCAAAGCAATTTTCACTTCAAATTCCGTTTTTTCTTCCTGTGTTCCCGCAGCCGAAACGGTGGCGCTATTGGCAATTTCCGAAACCTGGCCTTTCAACTTTTGATCATTCAGTGCATCCACCTCAATGACCGCCGAATCCAACATCGAAATGGAGACAACATCGTTTTCATCAACTTGCACTCGGGCCTCCATATCTGCCAGATTCGCAATAACCATGATGACATCCTGGGAAAACTGGGATCCCAATGCAATTTCGCCGATTTCCTTGCTCAGTTGGCTGACCGTTCCGTCGATCGGACTGTAAATTTCCGTCTTGCTGTAATTATCTAGGCTCTGCTCAAGCTGTGCCTGAGCTGCCTGAACCTGGCTTTCCGCTGCTTCAAACTGGGACTGGGCGGTGGACAGCGCGGCTTGTGCAGACTGCATTTCTGCCTCTGAAGACAAAGCTTTGTCGAACAGGCCCTTTACTCTACTAAAGTCCTGTTGAGACTTGAGAAGTCCGGCTTTGGCGGACAAAACATTTGAGTTCGCACGGAGAACTTCTGCCTTGGCCTGATTGACGGCTGCTTCATAGATGGTTCTATCCAGCGAAACCAGCAGTTGGCCCTTTTTGACCTTGTCGCCCTCCTTGACAGTCATCTTCATGATTCTTGCACTAACATTGCTGCTGATCTTGACATCCGTCACCGGTTGAATCTTGCCCGAGGCAGTAACGGTCTTGACCACATCGCCGCGTTTTACTTTCTCACTCTGGATCTCAATGGCTTTTTCCTTCTTGCCCGCAACATTCAAAATGACTACTGCGGCCAAAACGACACCCAGTGCGACTCCAATCAGTACCTTCTTTTTCGTTGACATACGTGTTCTCCTTCTTGAGGGGCTTATTTTTTCAAAAACTTATTTCTGGTCACTGGTTCCGGTTGCCAGCAGATACTGCTGACGGGCCAGAACGAAATCATAAACCGATTGAACGTAGTTGGCTTCGGCTTCCGTGTAACTCGCATTGGACGTGATCTGGTCCAGGAGTGTTCCGGCACCCAGATTATAGCGCTCTGTGGCCAACCGCAGATCTTCTTTCGCTGCTTTCACATTCTCTTCCGATAGCTTCACGCTCTCATATGCCGTCTGCATGTTGAGCAGTGCAATCTTCACATCCAGAGCCACCTGCCTGCGAATGTTGTCAACATTGCTTTTTGCAGTCTGCAAACTCTGATTGGCTCCCTCAACACCGGCACTTGTTGAAAACCCCGAAAAAATCGGCACGGTAAGATTAAGTCCGATCAACGCACGATCGTTTTGTCTGTATGCTGACGAATTCTTGGGTAGGAACCCGTCCTGCCATGAGTAGGTGGCAAATGCGTTGACAGTTGGATAATATGAGCTTCTGCTTTGTTTCAGGGTTTGTCGGGCGCTCTCCACTCTCTTGACGGAGGCAAGAAAATCCTGACGATGTTGCAGGCCAGCGTCATACGCTTTCGCATAGTCGTAGGATCCGGAGTCGTACGTCAGTTCAGTGTCCAGAGGGGCGAGTTGTAAGTCCGTATTGACATCCAGCCCGATAAGACTGTTCAAAGTCGCCTTTGAGGTGTTCAAGTTGTTCCTCGCGCGATTCAACGCCAGTTTGTCCGAACCAACCTGCACTCTCTGCTTATAAACATCAGATATAATCTGCGCACCCAGCCGATTTCGTTCTTCAAGCCTCTTGAGTTGTTCTTCACTGCGCTTTTGATTTTCAATGGCGATTTTAAGTAGTTCATTCGCTTTGAGTACATTGACATATGCCTCATACACCTGCAGCTTGACGCGAGCCCCTGTACGATCCATGTCGTATCTCGCCGACTGTTCATTGGTCCGCGCTTGTGACATTTGTGAAAACTTCTTTAGTCCGTCAAAAAGCACGTAGTTGGCGTTGATAGAATAGGAATAATTTTGAGCGCTTTCCTTGGGCCCGGTGGCCGTGAAAAATTGGCTGGCTTCATCCGCATGGCTGTAACGTGCCGTCATATCAACCGTTGGAAGATTGGCTCCGACGGTTAGCGGAAGAACATTTGCAACTACGGTGTTGAAGTTGTTTCTGGCAGCAATCACCTCAACGTTGTTTTCCATCGCAATGGCAACAGCCTCCTGAATCGTGATCGTCCTTTTTTCCTGCGCTGTTGTCGAAAAAACGAACAAAACCGTCAACAAGACTGACATGATTTTCATAGATTATCTCCTCATTCTGAATTTCTTAACTGCCTGTATATTCGTATAGGACGGCTTAATGTTTCAATTTCATGAAAATTAGTCAAAATAATTTCAGACGACTTTCTCTCCTCAGAAAGCAGGTAAAAAGAAAAAGCTGTCCCGCTCGGCGGAACAGCTTCTATGTTGGAATTTTTGATTCTTCTCAGGGCAGATGAACGTTTACCGTCGCAAGTCCCGTGCGAGCAGCGACCCATGCAAGCCAAATCAGGCCAACCACGATAAATGTTTTTTGCGTGGACGCTTTTGTCATGAACGCAAGCCCAAGACCGACCAACACCAGCTTCCAAATGCTGAAAAGATCAAAACTGCTCAGGAAGACGTACTGAACAGACAGAAGACTGGCATTGGGGATCAGCAATCCCAACCCCGTATCCGCCCGAAGGCTTTCTGTAACATAAATCAACGGACCCTTTACCAGCCACATGGGAATATCTATAAATTGAACCCAGGCAAACAAGGAAGCAGCCGGTGCAAAATCAAGCGTGCCGCCAAGAAGGTTGTTACCAATTATTTTTAGGATGAGTCCACCGAGCAGAATCATAATAAGGAACCAAAAGAAAAGGAAAATCAAATCGATGAACCAGAGTTTTTGGGTCATTTCAACCGCTTGTTCTTTCTGTTCATCCGTCATGTTTTGATTTTTCGCAAGGGCCTCCCGTACGATTTTGGCCTTTTCAACGACATAGACATCTTTCAAAACAACGAGGGAAAAAGAGTGCAGTAAAAAAATGCAGATCCAAGGCAATGCCCAGCTGGGCTGGTGCAGGATCGATTCAAAGGTCTTTGTCGGATTGAAAAAAATATTCACAAGACGGTTGAAAAAACCGGTGTCTACGGCAGAGGTCTCGGGTTCCATGAGTAGTCTCCTCGCTTACAGTGGTCGATGTACCATTCAATTTAAGGGGTCACAACGATTTTTCCAAATTGCGCACCGGCTTTCATCCGTTCAAAAGCCTCACGGGTATCTTTCAGAGTAAATACACGGTCAACTTCCGGGGTGATTTTATGCATGCTTACAAATTCCATCATGGATTGGAAATCAGACATGGAACCCATCGTGGATCCCGCAATGGTCAACTGCTTCCAAAAGATCTTACGAAGGTCCATTGAGTTTGGATTCCC
The DNA here is from genome assembly GCA_020438245.1 of Bacteroidota bacterium. Lineage (GTDB taxonomy): Bacteria > CLD3 > CLD3 > SB21 > SB21 > JAGQUY01. Next base: position 317 of record JAGQUY010000230.1, on the reverse strand, counting down.
GCATGTTGCACCGTACGTCACAAGCCGTCCTCCCGGTTTGAGCAAATCGATAAGTCCGGCAATATTCTCCCCGCCCGCCCCGTCCAAAACAACCGAAATTCCAGCCAGTTGCTCGGATTTTTTCTTAAGCTGGGCAACCCAGTCCGCAGACTGATAATTTGCGCCATCCAGGGCACCCTCTTGTTGGCTTCGATTGATTTTCTCATCCTGACCGGACGTTACAAACACCTTGCATCCGGCCGTCAAAGCCATGCGCAAAGCCATTGAGGAAACGCCGCCGCCAATTCCTGTTATCAAGAGAACATCGCGCTCTGTCA